>NZ_JBHWIE010000610.1:0-2754 GCF_042732085.1 Actinosynnema sp. NPDC059797 | reverse complement strand
CACGAGCAGATCGCCGAGCAGGCGCCGCGCACGCCGGCCGCGACCGCGCTCGTCTCCGGCGACGCCTCCGTGACCTACGCCGAGCTGGACGCGGCGGCCAACCGGCTGGCGCACGCCCTGGTCGACGCCGGCGCGGAGCCGGGCGACGTGGTCGGCGTGCTGCTCGACCGCGACCCCTCGCTGGTGGTCGCGGTGCTGGCGGTGCTCAAGGCGGGCGCCGCGTACACCGTGCTGGACCCCCGCTTCCCGGCCGGTCGGCTGGCCGCCGTGGCGGCGCGGGCCGGACTGCGGCACGTGGTGTCCACACCGGACTGCGCCCTCGACCTGATCGTGGTCGACCCCGGCGCGGACGGCCCCGCCACCGCGCCCGCCGTCGCCGTCGACCCCGCCGACGTGGCCTGCGTGATGTTCACCTCCGGCTCCACCGGCGAGCCCAAGGGCGTCCTGGCGCCGCACCGCGCCCTGGTCGGCACCCTGACCGGCCAGGACTACGTGGACTTCGCGGCCGGCGACGTCTGGTTGCAGTGCTCCCCCGTGTCGTGGGACGCGTTCGCGCTGGAGCTGTTCGGCCCCCTGCTGCACGGCGGCACGTGCGTGCTCCAGCCGGGCCACGTCACCGACCCGGCCGTGATCGCGGACCTGCTCGTCGAGCACGGCGTGACCACCGCGCACCTGTCCGCGAGCCTGCTCAACCACGTCCTCGACGAGCACCCCGACGCGCTCTCCGGCGTCCGGCAGCTCATGACCGGCGGCGAGCCCGCGTCCGTGGCGCACGTGCGCCGGCTGCTGGAGCTGCGGCCGGACGTGCGGCTGGTCAACGGCTACTCCCCCGTCGAGAACATGATCTTCACGTTGTGCCGGCGGATCACGCCGGCGGACACCGGCCTGCCCGCCATCCCGGTCGGCTCGCCCATCGCGGGCAAGCGCGTCTACGTGCTGGACCACCGGCTCGCCCCGGTGCCGGTCGGCGTGCCCGGCGAGGTCTACATGGGCGGCGGCCTGGCGCACGGCTACCTGGGCGCGCCCGGCCCGACCGCCGAGCGGTTCGTGGCCGACCCCTTCCGGAGCGGCGAGCGCATGTACCGCACCGGCGACCTGGTGCGGTGGCGCGCCGACGGCTCCCTGGACTTCCTGGGCCGCGCCGACGACCAGGTCAAGATCCGCGGCTTCCGCGTCGAGCCCGCCGAGGTGCGCACCGCCGTGGACCGGCACCCGGCCGTGCGGCAGAGCGCGGTCGTGGTGCGCGAGGACCGGCCCGGCGACAAGCGCCTGGTCGCCTACGTCGTGGGCGACGCCACCCCGGACCAGTTGCGCGCCCACGTCGCCGACCTGCTGCCCGAGCACCTGCGGCCGAGCGCCTGGGTGTCGCTCGACGCGCTGCCCCTGACGCCCAACGGCAAGCTGGACCGCAAGGCGCTGCCCGCGCCGGAGCGCACCGCGACCGCCCGCCGGACCGCCCGGACCGCCCGCGAGGAGATCCTGCGGACCCTCTTCGCGGACGTGCTGGGCCTGCCCGCCGGGCAAGTGGGCCCCGACGACGACTTCTTCGCCCTCGGCGGCCACTCGCTGCTGGCCGCGAAGCTGACCGGCCGGGTGCGCGCCGCGCTCGACGTGGAGCTGGGCGTGCGCGACGTGTTCGCCGCGCCCGTGGTCGCCGACCTGGCCGCCAGGCTGGACGGCGCCGCCGCCGCCCGACCCGCGCTCGTGGCGGCCGAGCGGCCCGCCGAGCCGCCGCTGTCGCCCGCCCAGGCGCGGCTGTGGTTCCTCGACCAGGTCGAGCGCGGCGGCACCACCTACACCGTGCAGTTCGCGGCCCGGGTCACCGGTCCGGTCGACGCGGCCGCGCTGGACCTGGCCGTCCGGGACGTGGTGGGCAGGCACGAGGCGCTGCGCACGGTCTACCCGGACGTGGCCGGCACGCCGCACCAGCGGGTGCTGCCCGCCGACGAGGTCGGCCGGGTGTTCGCCACCGAAGCCGCCGACGACGTGGCCGCCGCGGTGCGCGCCGAGGCCGCGCACGTCTTCGACCTGGCGGCCGAACCGCCGATCCGGGTGCGCCTGCTCGCCGAGGCGGGCGGGGACCACGTGCTGCTGGTGACGCTGCACCACATCGCGGGCGACGGCTGGTCGCTGCGCCCCCTGCTGGACGACCTGGCCGGCGCCTACCGCGCCCGGCTCGACGGCCACGCGCCCGGGTGGGCCCCGCTCCCGGTGCAGTACGTGGACTACGCGCTGTGGCAGCGGGACCTGCTGGACGGCGTGGAGGCGGGGCAGCTGGAGTTCTGGCGCGCCGCGCTGGCGGACCTGCCCGAGGGCCTGGACCTGCCCACCGACCGCCCGCGACCGGCCCACCCGAGCCACCGCGGCGAGTCGCTGCCGCTCCGGGTGCCCGCCGACGTGCACCGGGCGCTGGCCGACCTGGCGCGCGCCAACGGCGTCACGCTGTTCATGGTCCTCCAAGCCGCCTTCGCGACCCTGCTCACGAGGCTCGGCGCGGGCACCGACATCCCCCTCGGCACCCCCGTCGCAGGGCGCGCGGACGAAGCCCTGGACGACCTGGTCGGCTTCTTCGTCAACACCCTGGTCCTGCGCACCGACACCTCCGGCGACCCCACCTTCCGCGAGCTGCTGGATCGGGTGCGGGAGACCGACCTGGCCGCGTTCGACCACCAGGACCTGCCGTTCGAGCGGCTGGTCGAGGAGCTGAACCCGGCCCGCACCCCGAGCAGGCACCCGCTGTTCCAGGTCTGTCTC
>NZ_JBHWIE010000609.1:0-2767 GCF_042732085.1 Actinosynnema sp. NPDC059797 | reverse complement strand
CGCCACGGGCACACCCGCCCGGCCCGTGGCGCGCACGGCCGCGGCCCCCGCGGTAATCCCCGCGGGGGCCGCTGTCGGCCTCGACCGGACCCGGAGGTCCGAGGCCACGCCGTTCGAACCCGAACTAGGGCTCTTCGCGCTGCTTCCGCAGCTTCATGAGCGCCTCTTCGAGGATCGCCTCGCCGTCCGCGTCGGAGCGGCGCTCCTTCACGTACGCCAGGTGCGTCTTGTACGGCTCGTTGCGCGGCGGAGCAGGAGGTGCCTGCTCGTCGCGCCCCGCCGGAAGACCGCACCGGGGGCAGTCCCAGTTCTCCGGGATCTCCGCCTCGACCGCGAACGACGGCCGGGACTCGTGCCCGTTCGCGCACCAGTACGACACCCGACGTCGGGGCGCGGACTCGCCGCGTTCCGATTCGCCCATCGGGCCTGCGCCGACGCGGGTACCGCGAATCGCGTTACCACCAGCCATCGACCCTCACACCCCCACCACGTGGTTTCCCTGTCTGCCGGACCGAAGCTCGGACCGAGGAGAGCCCGGTCAGAGCTTCATGAGCAGCCCGGTTCCCACGATGGCGATGACCCAGATCGCGCCGACGAACAACGTCAGCCGGTCGAGGTTCTTCTCCACCACGCTGGAACCGGACAGGCTCGACTGCATACCGCCGCCGAACAGCGAGGACAGACCGCCGCCACGCCCGCGGTGCAGCAGCACCAGCAGGATGAGCAGCAAGCTGGAGACGATCAACAGGATCTGAAGGAACAGGATCATTTCATCCTCGCTGTCAGGCAGGTGACGCCACAGAGTACCCGGTCAACTGCCGACCGTGGACCACTGCCGTGGGAGTGCGTGTCAATCACATCAGGGTAGAGGGCCACCCGCGGCGAGCGCGCACAGCTTGGCGAACTCGTCGGCGTCCAGGCTCGCACCGCCCACGAGGGCGCCGTCGACGTCCTTCTGGGCGACCAGCTCGGCGATGTTGCCGGACTTGACCGAACCGCCGTAAAGCACCCGAACGGCCGAAGCGACGTCCTCGCCGTGCAGCTCGGCGAGCTTGACGCGCAGGGCGGAGCAGACCTCCTGCGCGTCGGCCGCCGAGGCGACCTTGCCGGTGCCGATGGCCCACACGGGCTCGTAGGCGATGACGACCTTGGCCACCTGCTCGGCGTTCAGGCCCTTGAGGCCCTCGACCAGCTGGGTGGTGCAGTGCGCCACGTGGTCGCCGGCCTCGCGGACGTCGAGCTGCTCGCCCAGGCAGAAGATCGGGGTGATGCCGTGCTTGAGCGCGGCCTTGACCTTCTTGTTGACCAGGGCGTCGTCCTCGTGGTGGTACTCGCGCCGCTCGGAGTGGCCCACGGTGACGTAGGAGCAGCCGAGCTTGGCGAGCATCACGCCGGACACGTCGCCGGTGTAGGCGCCGGAGTCGTGCGGCGACAGGTCCTGCGCGCCGTACTTGAGCAGCAGCTTGTCGCCGTCGACGAGGGTCTGGATGGACCTGATGTCGACGAACGGCGGCAGCACCGCGACCTCGACCTTGGCGAAGTACTTCTCCGGGAGGGAGAAGGCGATCTTCTGGACCAGGGCGATGGCCTCGAGGTGGTTGAGGTTCATCTTCCAGTTGCCCGCGATGAGGGGCTGGCGCGCGGCCATCAGTCCTCCAGCACCTTCACGCCGGGGAGTTCCTTGCCTTCGAGGAACTCCAGGGATGCGCCGCCACCGGTGGAGATGTGCGAGAAGCCGTCCTCGGGCAGGCCGAGGGCGCGCACGGCCGCGGCGGAGTCGCCGCCGCCGACCACGGTGAACGCGTCGCTCTTGACGAGGGCCTCGGCGACGGCGCGCGTGCCGCCGGAGAAGGCCTCGAACTCGAACACGCCCATGGGGCCGTTCCAGAACACGGTCCGCGCGTCGGCGAGCTTGCTCGCGAACAGCTCCCGGGTCTCGGGGCCGATGTCCAGGCCCTCGCGGTCGGCCGGGATGGCGTCGGTGCGCACGACCTCGTAGGACGCGTCGGCGGCGAACTCGGTGGCCGCGAGCACGTCCACGGGGAGCACCAGCTCCACGCCGCGCTCCTCGGCCTCCTTCAGGAAGCCGCTGACCTGCTCCAGCTGGTCCTCCTGGAGCAGCGACCGGCCGACCTCGTGGCCCTGGGCCTTGAGGAAGGTGTAGGCCATGCCGCCGCCGACGAGGAGCCGGTCGACCTTGGAGAGCAGGTTCTTGATGACGCCGAGCTTGTCGGAGACCTTCGCGCCGCCAAGCACCACGACGTAGGGCCGCTTGAGGTCCTCGGTGAGCTTGTGCAGCACGTCGACCTCGGCCAGGACGAGGCGGCCCGCGTAGTGGGGCAGCTTCTGGGCGACGTCGTACACGGAGGCCTGCTTGCGGTGCACCACGCCGAAGCCGTCGGAGACGAACGCGTCGGCCTTGGCGGCCAGCTCGTCGGCGAGGGCGGCGCGCTCGGCGTCGTCCTTGCTGGTCTCGCGGGCGTCGAAGCGGATGTTCTCCAGCAGCACCACGGAGCCGTCGGCGTCGGCGGTCTCGGCGCCGATCGCGACGTCCTGGCCGAGCAGCTCACCGAGCCGCACGGCGACGGGCGCGAGGGAGAACTTGGGGTCGGGCTCGCCCTTGGGGCGGCCGAGGTGGGCGGCGACCAGGACGCGGGCGCCCGCGTCCACGAGCGCCTTGAGCGTCGGCACCGAGGCGCGCACGCGGCCGTCGTCGGTGATCCGGTCGCCGTCGAGGGGGACGTTCAGGTCGGCGCGCACCAGCACG
>NZ_JBHWIE010000608.1:0-2777 GCF_042732085.1 Actinosynnema sp. NPDC059797 | reverse complement strand
GCACCGGTGCTCCTCCGAAGTTCCCGACGGGCGGGGTCTCAGCGGGTGAAGGCGAGGACCACGTTGTGGCCGCCGAACCCGAACGAGTTGGACAGGGCCGCCGCCACCGGCGCCTGCCTGGGGCGGTCCCGGACCACCTCGACCCGCAGCTCCGCGTCCGGGCGGTCGAGGTTGCGGGTGGCGGGCACGACGCCCTCGTGCAGCGTCAGCACGGTGACGATCGCCTCGACCGCGCCCGCCGCGCCGAGCAGGTGGCCGGTCATCGACTTGGTGGCGGTGACCAGCGGGTGCGTGCCCACGCCCAGCTCGATGCCGCGGGCCTCCACGGCGTCGCCCTGCGGCGTGCCGGTGGCGTGGGCGTTGACGTGGCCGATGTCCCGGGCGGACAGCCCGGCGCCGGCCAGCGCCTCGCGCACGGCCCGCAGCTGGCCGTCGACGTCGGGGCGGGTCATGTCGCGGCCGTCGCTGGTCACGCCCGCGCCCGCGAGCGTCGCGTAGGCGCGGGCGCCCCGGGCCGCGGCGAAGTCCGCCCGCTCCAGCACCAGCGCGCCCGAGCCCTCGCCCATGACGAAGCCGTCGCGGTCGACGTCGAAGGGCCGCGAGGCCGACTCGGGGGTGTCGTTCTTCGTGGACAGCGCGCCCATCTGGGCGAACCCGGAGATGGACAGCGGGTGCAGGCACGCGTCGGTGCCGCCCGCGACCACCACGTCGGCCCGGCCGGAGCGGATCAGGGCGAGGCCGACGGCGAGGGCCTCCGCGCCGGAGGCGCAGGCGCTGGTGGGCGCGTGGGCGCCGCCGCGGGCGCCCAGGTCGATGCTCACCGCGCCCGCCGCCGCGTTGGGCATCAGCATCGGCACGGTGAAGGGCGAGAGCCGGCGCGGGCCACGCCGCTCCAACAGGTCGTCCTGGTCGAGCATGGTGAGCGCGCCGCCGATGCCGGTGCCGAAGGCGACGGCCAGCCGGACCGGGTCCACCTCGGGCGCGCCCGCGTCGGCCCACGCCTCCCGCGCGGCCACCACGGCGACCTGCTGGCTGCGGTCCAGGCGGCGGGCCTCGGTGCGGTCGAGCACGTCGGTCGGCTGCTTGCGCAGCTGGGCGGCGAACCTGACGGGCAGCCTCGGCGCCCACTCCTCGGCCAGCGGGGACGCCCCGGACTCCCCGGCCAGCAGCGCGGCCCAGCTGGAGGTGACGTCCCCGCCGAGCGGCGTGGTCATGCCGAGCCCTGTCACCACCACCGGAACTTCAGAAACCATGGCGCGATCCCCTCTCGACCGCGGCACGCGGTCCTCGGTTGCACCGGTTGCACCGCGTGCCGCCGGGAGCCCTCGGCCGGCGGTTCCCGCTGCGGGCGCACCGGCGCCGGGGCGCTCGGGACGACGTCCGGTGTGGAGGGTCCCGGCCGACCGACAGTAACCGCGGCCGCCTATCGCGGCCAACGGCCGGGAGTCCCCTTTCCGCACCACCCGGAGGGTATGGGGCGACCCGCATTCCGAACGGGTGAGGGCTCGGCGGAAAGGATGACGCGATTCCGTCCCGGCGACCGATGTGGCGCGCCGCGCGCCGAACCTAGGCTCGGCCGGGAAGATCGCCGGCGGCGTGAGAGCAGGGGTGGACGAGGGCATGACGAGGCTGGGAGTGGTCGGCGCCGGTGTCATGGGCACCGGGGTCGCGCAGAACTTCGCCGAGCACGGGCACCACGTGGTGCTCGTCGACCGCTCGAAGGAGGCGCTGGTCAGGGCCGAGGAGGAGGTGCGCCGGTACGAGCGCTTCGGGCACCTGCTCGGCACGGGGCCGGCCGGCGGCCGCGACGGCATGGCCGAGCGGGTCGCCTACGCCACCGAGCTGGAGGCGCTGTCCGATGTGGACTTCGTGGTGGAGAACATCACCGAGGACTGGGACCTCAAGCGCGAGGTGTACCCGAGGCTGGACGGGATCTGCCGGGAGACCACGCCGTTCGCGGCGAACACCTCCGCGATCCCGATCACCCGCATCGCCTCGGTCACCGAGCGGCCGGAGCTGGTGCTGGGCATCCACTTCATGAACCCGGTGCCGATGAAGCACACCGTCGAGGTCATCCGCGGCTGGCACACCGCCCAGTCCACCGTGGACACGGCGCTGGCGCTGCTCGGCGGCGTCGGCAAGGAGGGCGTCCTGGTCAACGACGCGCCGGGGTTCGTGTCCAACCGGGTCCTCATGCTCACCATCAACGAGGCCGTGTTCCTGGTGCAGGACCGGGTCGCGCCCGCCGAGGACGTCGACCGGGTCTTCCGGTCGTGCTTCGGCCACCCCATGGGCCCGCTGGCCACCGCCGACCTGATCGGGCTGGACACCATCCTGCAGAGCATCGAGGTGCTGCACGACAGCTTCAACGACAGCAAGTACCGGCCGTGCCCGCTGCTCAAGCAGATGGTGGCCGCCGGTCTGCACGGGCGGAAGTCGGGCAGGGGCTTCTACGACTACAGCTGACGGTCCGACCACCACCGCGAAGGGGAAACAGAGCATGGCCGAGGACACCCGCGCCGTCGTCGGGCAGTTCGTCCGGGGCAAGATGCCCAAGGTCGAACTGGGCGACGACCAGGACTTCTTCCAACTGGGCTTCGTGAACTCGCTGTTCGCCATGGAACTGGTCATGTTCGTGGAGAACCGGTTCGGGCTGCGCGTGCCCAACGACGAGCTGCGGCGGGAGAACTTCCGCAGCGTCTCCGCGATCAGCGACCTCGTCGACCGCCTCACGCCCGCCCGGGAGCCGGTTCCGCAGGAGGCCACCGCATGAGGAC
>NZ_JBHWIE010000607.1:0-2789 GCF_042732085.1 Actinosynnema sp. NPDC059797 | reverse complement strand
GGCCGCCGACGGCCCGGAACATGACGACCAGGGTCGCGGTCCCCGCCACGTCCACCAGCCGGCCGCCCGCCTCGGTGAGCAGGGCGCGGGCGTCGAAGTCCGGGTGGGAGGTGCGCAGTCCCGCGAGCAGGAAGGGCAGCAGCACGGACGTCCGCGCCGCGCCGTCCGCGGTGACCAGGTCGACCAGCAGCGGCAGGTGCACCGGCGGCGCGAGGGCGAGGGTGCCGCGGAAGTCCAGCTCCGGGGCGTGGGCGGCGGCGATCAGGCCGGTGAACAGGGCCGCGTGGCCGCCCTGGGAGAAACCGGCGACGAGCCAGGTGCGGCCGACGTCGGGGTGGAGCAGGCGGGCGGCGCGCACGATGTCCACCACGTCGTCGGCCACGGCCTCGCCGTTGAAGTACGGGTGCGGTCCCGGGGTGGCCAGGCCCTCGTAGTCGGTGGCGGCGACCGCGTAGCCGGCGGCGAGCCAGCGGGCGACGTGCTCCCGTTCGAGCCTGGTCAGCCCGGTGGTGGAGGGCGCGCAGTGGTCGGCGAGGCCGGTGGTGCCGTGGGCGTAGCTGACGACCGGCAGGCCGCCCGGCGGCGCGGGCCGGTCCGGGAGGAAGAGCGAGCCGCTGACCGCGCGCCCGGAGCCGTCGTACCCCATCCCCTGGTAGACGAGGTGGAACGCCTCGGCCGCGTGGTCGGGCCACAGGTCGCGCGGCAGCGGGCGGTGGGCGAGCACCGTGCCGGGTTCAGGTCTCGTGCCGCTGCGCATGGCTCCCTCCCCCGACGACGGTAGTGGGTCTGACCCGGCCGGAGGACGGGTGTCACCCGTCGGTGGCAAGCCCTCGCGCCGGCGCCGCGCCGAGGTCGAGGTCTGGGCCGTCGCCCGGTCGGGTAATCCCCGGGGCGAAGGGAGGTTGTCATGGTCCACCCCGAACCACCCGACCAGCCGTCGATCCCGGTGCCCGAGCCGATCCCCGACCACCCCCGGCCGGAGCCGGGTCCGGGCACCGAGCCGCCGGTCCCCCCCACGCCCGAACCGCCGCCGCCCCGGTGCGGCGCGCGCCCGGGGGGCCCCGGCCCCCGGGCCGCGGCCGGCGATAAGGTGGCGGTGCAGCGCCAGGACAAGGGGGACCACGTGCCGCAGCACCGCGAACTGACCGTCAACGGCTTGAGCGTGCACGTCGCCGAGGAGGGCGAGGGGCCGCTGGTCCTGCTGCTGCACGGCTTCCCGGAGAGCTGGTACTCCTGGCGCCACCAGTTCGAGCCGCTGGCCGCCGCCGGGTACCGGGTGGTCGCGCCCGACCAGCGCGGCTACGGCGGCACCGACCGGCCGGAGGACGTGGGCGCCTACACGATCCTGCACCTCGTCGGCGACGTGGTGGCGCTCATCGCGGCGCTGGGCGAGCGGGAGGCCGTGGTCGTCGGGCACGACTGGGGCGCGCCGGTCGCCTGGCACACCGCGCTGCTGCGGCCCGACCTGGTGCGCGGCGTGGCCGGGCTGAGCGTCGCGCCGACGCCGCGCGGGTCCCGGCCGCCGCTGGTGTCGGCCCGGGAGCACTTCGGCGACGACTTCTACCAGCTGTACTTCCAGCGGCCGGGCGTCGCCGACGCCGAGCTGGCCCGCGACCCGCGCACGACGTTCCGCAAGGCCCTGGTCGGCGCGTCCGGCGACGCCGTGCCGCCGTCCTCGCCCGGCGAGGGCTTCCTCGGCGCGTTCGCCGACCCGGAGGAGCTGCCCGCCTGGCTCACCGAGGCCGACGTCGACGCGTTCGTGGAGCAGTACCGGCGCAACGGCTTCACCGGCGGCTTGAACTGGTACCGCAACATCGACCGCAACTGGGAGCTGACCGCGCCGTGGCAGGGCGCCGTGATCACCCCGCCCGCGCTCTTCGTCACCGGTGACCGCGACCTGGTGCGCGGCTTCTACCCGCCGGACTTCCTCGAGCGCCTGCCCGGCGTCGTCCCGGATCTGCGCGCCGTCCACGACCTCGCCGGGTGCGGGCACTGGATGCAGCAGGAGCGCCCCGACGACGTCAACTCCGCGCTGCTGGAGTTCCTCGCCGGGCTGTGAAAGGCGCCTCAAGGCCCTTCTCCGCCCGGCTACGGCCCAACAGGTTATAAGCCTGGGGGTCGGGGTGTTCCAGACCAAGGCCGAGTTCGCCTACCACGAGGTGCGGCAGCGGGTGCTGACCGGCGCACCGGCGCCGGGCGCGGTGATCAACCAGGGGGCGCCGGCCGAGGAGATCGGCATCAGCACCACCCCGCTGCGCGAGGCGCTCAAGCGGCTCAAGGCCGAGGGCCTGGTCGAGCTGGGCGCGCACCGGGACGCCCGGGTCGCCGAGCAGCGGGCCGAGGAGGCGCGGGACCTGCTGGAGGTGCGGCGCGCGCTCGACCCGCTGGCGGGCAGCGTGCTGCTGGGCACCGCCCACCTGTGCGCCGGGCTGGTGAGCGCGCTGCTGGCGTTGCGCGCGGCGTCGTCGATGGTGTCGCGGCTGCTGCTGGGCCGGTTGGGCGCGGCGCCGGGGCGCAAGCGGCTGCTGGTCGGCAGCGTCGTGCCGGCGGCGCTGGGGGTGGGTCAGCCGCTGACGATGTCGTGGCCGGCCGAGCCCGCGCCGCCGGGCGCCCGCGGCCGGGCGATGTCGCTGCGGCTCACCGGGAACCGGGCGGGGCAGGTGGTCATCCCGGCGGCGGTCGGCGCGGCGGCCGCGGGGCTCGGCGCGGCGGGGGTGCTGGGCGTGACCGCGGTGGCGCCGGCGTGACCGCGGTGGCGCCGGCGTGGACCGGCTTCCTGGCGCGGAAGC
>NZ_JBHWIE010000606.1:0-2852 GCF_042732085.1 Actinosynnema sp. NPDC059797 | reverse complement strand
GGTGGTTGAGGTCGCGGGTCTCGCCGACCGTGTCCAGCCAGCGGCGGAACACCTCGGTGTGCCGCGCCTCCTCGTAGCAGAACTGGGTCAGGTACATCTCGTCGCCGAGCCGGCCCTCGGCGGCCATCGCGGCCAGGAACGGCTGGAGGTCGTGGGTCACCGCCTCCTCGCCGGCGGTGAACATCGCGCACAGCCCGGCGAGGGCGTCCCGCGCGCTCCCGGGCAGCCGCCGCCAGTCCTCGGCGTCCTGGGAGAAGTCGATGTCGGACGGGTCCCAGGCCCGGCGGTGGCCCTTGCCGAACAGCCGCAGCGGCACCGAGCCCCAGTCGAGGGGCCGGGGGTCCAGCGAGCGGAACCGCTCCCGGTCGGGCGCGGCGGCCCGGTCCGGGTCGGTGGCGGGGGACGGGCCGGTGGCGGGGTTCGGGCCAGCGGCAGGGGACGGGTCAGCAGCCGGGTTCGGACCGGTGGCCGGGTTCGGACCGGTGGCCGGGTTCGGGTTGGCGGCCGGGTCCGGGGCCGCGGCGAGTCGCGGTCGGGGCACGAGGTCGGTCACCGGCGCTCCTCGTCGACGATCACCCGCAGGTGGGAGGGGTCCTCCTGGATCGCGCCCGGTGACGCGGCCAGCAGCTGGACGCCGTCGCGCGAGCCCACCTCCTCGAAGCCCGCGAACCGGTAGGTCACGTACATGACCCGGTTGCGGTCGGAGGGCACGAACTCGGCGTGCAGCGCGGCGCCCGCGTCGGCGGCCCGGCGCACCACGTGGTTGAGCAGCACCGTGCCCACGCCGCGCGACATCACGCGGCACGACATCAGCAGCAGCTTGAGCAGCCACGTCGGCGACCCGGTGCGGACCAGGGCCAGCCCGATGGTGCCGTAGGAGCCGTAGCGGTCCTCCAGCTCGGCCACCAGCAGCAGGTGGTCGGTGGAGCGGGACAGCTCGGCCAGCTCGGCGTGGGAGTAGGTGACGCCGGTCGAGTTGAGCTGGTGCGTGCGGACGGTCAGCTCCTCGGCGCGGCGCAGGTCCTCCTCGCGGGCCACGCGGATGGTGAAGACCATGCCCAGGGTGGCGAGGAACTCGGAGGCGGTGCCGGTGAAGTCCTCCTCGGCGGCGGAGCGCTCGATGCCGCTGCGGTACATCCACCGCCGCTGCCGCGACTCGGGGGTGACGAACCGCGGGGTGAACTCCGGCCGGTCCGGCAGCGTGGCGACCTCGGCCGCGTCCACGCAGGTGACCTGCGGGTGGGCGAAGGCGACCTCGTCCAGCTCGAACGGCTGGTCGTCGACGAACGCCAGGGCGTCCAGGCCGATGTTGAGCGCGGCGGCGATCCTGGGCAGCGCGGCGGACTTCGGCCCCCACGAGATCTGCGGGTGCAGGAAGTACTCGGCCAGCCCGCAGCGCTCCAGCTGCCGCAGGGCGGTGTCGGGGTCGTTGCGGCTGGCGACGGAGTGCAGGATGCCGCGCTCGTCGAGCGCCACGATCGCGTCGCGGACCAGCGGCCGGACCTCGACCTCGCCGTCCTCCAGCAGGATCCCGTCCCAGACGGTGTTGTCCAGGTCCCACACCACGCACTTGACCCGGCCGCGGCGGTGCTCGGCCTCGGCGTCCACGCCCGCAGTGGTGACCGGGCCCACCTCGGCGACCGGGCCGGCCTGCGGTGAAGTCCTCGTCATGCGATCTCCCAACGGTTCTCGTCCGGGGGAAGGCCCTGGAGGGGCACGACGGGGCTCTCGGCCCGCGGCGCGCCGGCGGTGCGGCAGACGTCCTCGGCGATCAGGTTCTCGTGCACCTGGCTGCTGCCCTCGATGATCTCCATGACCTTGGCGTCCCGGTAGTAGCGGGCCGCGGGGTGGCCGTCCACGCAGCCGACCGCGCCGTGCACCTGCACCGCGTCCGACGCCGCGCGGGCCGCGACGCCCGCGGCGAAGTACTTGGCGGCGCAGGTCGCCACCAGGGTCGCCGGGTCGCCCTCGTCCTTGAGCCGGCCGGCCCGCAGGCACAGCAGCCGCGCCGCCTCGGTGTCCACCGCCATCCGCGTGATCATCCGCCGGACCAGCTGGTGGTCCTTGAGCAGCGCGCCGCCCTGGTGCCGGGTGGCGGCGTGCGCCGCGGAGACCTCCAGGCAGCCCTGGGCGATGCCGACGCAGCCGGCGGCGACGCTGTAGCGGCCGACGTCCAGCGCCCCGGTGATCACGTTGAGGCCCGTGCCGGGACCGCCGACCAGGGCTTCGGGCCCGACCCGGCAGCCGGTCAGGGTGATCTCGGCCAGCATGCTCGCGCGCGTGCCGAGGATGCTGCGGACGGGGGTGCGCCGCACGGCCGGGTCGGCGGCCTCCACGAGGAACGCGCCGATGCCCGCCTTGGTGCGGGCGAAGACGAGCAGCACGTCCGCGACCTGCCCGCAGGTGATCCACTTCTTGTGCCCGGTGAGGACGTACCCGCCGCGGCCGTCCTCCTCCGCCGTCGCGGCCAGTCCGGACGCGTCGCTGCCCGCGCCGCTCTCGGTGAGGCAGAACGCGCCGAGGGCGGAGCCGTCGGCCAGCGGTCCGAGCCACCGCTCCCGCGCGGCGTCGCCGCCCCACCGGTGCACGGCGAAGGCGACCATGCTGTGCACGGTCAGCAGGCTGCGCAGCGAGGAGCAGCCGCGCCCCACCTCCTCGTGCAGCGCGCCGAGGCCCACCATGTCCAGGGGCAGCGGGCCGTCGGGCAGCACCGCGCCCAGGTAGCCGCGGGCGGCGACCTCGGCGACCACGTCCGGCGGGACGGCGCCCGCCAGGTCGAAGTTCCCCGCCCGGGGGATGACCACCTCGTCCACGAAGGAGCGGAAGGCGGCCCGCGACGCGTCGGTGCCGGC
>NZ_JBHWIE010000605.1:0-2859 GCF_042732085.1 Actinosynnema sp. NPDC059797 | reverse complement strand
GCCCAACGACGTCCTCGCCGCCGCGTTCCTGGCCGACGACCCCGACGACGTGCCGCCCGAGGCCGCGGGCATGCTCGCGTCCGCCGCGGCGGCGGGCGCCGACTTCCCCTCCCTGGCCGCCCAGGCCCGCGCCGTGCACCGGAGCGGCATCGACCTCGCCGCCATCACCGCGCCGACGCTGGTGATCGCCGGCGACGACGACCCGCTGGCCCGGCGGCCCCACGTCCTCGCCGGGGCCATCGCCGACGCCCGGCTGCACGTGGTGGCCGGCGACCACGGCACGACGGTCGGCAGCCCCGCGTTCCGGGCGGCCGTCGTCGACTTCCTCCGCGGGTGATGCCCACTACCGGGTGTTAGCGCTAACGATTGCTGGGTACCCGCTCGGCGGGCTTGTCGACGCCGAACGCCGTGCGCTACGGTGCTTCTGGGAACGCTCCCAGTCGTGCTGACCCGGCATCTGGCGGCGACCGCAACGCACCCTGCTCGCAAGGAGGCGAGGCATGGATTCACGTGCGCGCAAAACGTCCGGGTCGTTCTCGTTCCACTTGAGACCCGGCCCGGTCCTCTCCGCGACCGCTGCCCGGCGCGTCTAGGAACACTTCCGCTCAACCCCTTCGGTGCACGTCGACCGCCATCGACGCGGCATTCCGCCGCCTCAATTTGTTAGCGATAACAAGGCGATTGGCCTTGCATTCCGTGAGAGGAAGACCATGCGAGATCCCCTCGCGACCAGGAAGAACGCCGTCCACCGACCGCGACTGCGCGCGGTGTGGGTGGTGGCGCTGTCGGTCGCCGGCATCGTCCTCCCCCTGCCCGTCGCGTCGGCCGCCACCGTGGACACCGGCGCCTCGTACGTGCTGGTCAACCGCAACAGCGGCAAGGTGCTGGACGTGTACGGGCGCAGCACCGCGAACAACGCCCGGATCTCCCAGTACACCCGCAACGACGGCGCCTGGCAGCAGTGGCAGTTCGTCGACTCCGGCGGCGGCTACTACCGGCTCAGGTCACGGCACAGCGGCCGGGTCCTGGGCTTCCCGTCCACCGCCGACGGCGCCGGCCTGGTGCAGGCGACCGACGCCGACCTCGCCGGCCAGCAGTTCCGGTTGGCCGACTCCGCCGGCGGCTACGTGCGCCTGCTCAACCGGGCGAGCGGCAAGGCCGTGGACGTGCTGAACTCCTCCACCGCCGACGGCGCGCGGGTCGTCCAGCTCCCCGACTCGGGCCGCGCCAACCAGCAGTGGCAACTGGTCAGGCTCGGCGCGGACACCACACCGCCGACCGCGCCCGCGAACCCCCGCACCTCGAACCTGACGTGCTCCGGGGTGACGTTCTCGTGGTCCGCGTCGACGGACGACGTGGGCGTGGCGTTCTACGACGTCTACCACGACGGGCAGCTCATGACCTCGGTGCCGGGCACGGCGCTGTCGGCGGACCTGACCGTCGTGCCGGGCGCCACCTGGGGCCTGTACGTCAACGCCCGCGACGCCGCCGGCAACGTCTCCCAGGCCAGCGCCACGGTCACCATCACCGTGCCGCAGTGCCAGGCCGACACCACGCCGCCCAGCACGCCCACCGGCGTGACGGCGACCGCGTCGGGCACCTCCGCCACGGTCCGCTGGTCGCCGGCCACCGACAACGTCGGCGTCACCGGCTACGAGGTCCTGCGCGACGGCGTCCAGGTCGGCTCGACCAGCGGCGCGAACGCGACGTCGTTCACCGACAGCGGCCTGGCCGCGAACACCCGCTACGAGTACCGGGTGCGGGCGCGCGACGCGCAGGCCAACCGCTCGGCCCCCAGCGCGGCCGTCGCGGTCACCACGGGCGACGCCTGCGCCACGGCGCTGTGCACGATCACCAGGGTCACCACCGAGACCGACCTGCCCTGGGGGCTGACCACCCTGCCCGGCGGACAGGTGCTCTTCGGCCGCCGCGACACCTTCGAACTGGTCCGCCTCGACCCCGCCACCGGTGCGAAGACCGTCGTCGGGCGCGTGCCGAACACGGCCGGGACGGACGGCGAGGGCGGGGTCCTGGGCATCGCCGTGGCCCCGGACTTCACCACCGACCCGTGGGTGTACGTCATGCACACCAGCCCGACCGACAACCGGGTGGTGCGCATCCGCTACACCGACGGCGCGCTCAGCGGCTCGCCGCAGGTGCTGCTCACCGGCATCCCGCGCAACAAGTACCACAACGGCGGCCGGCTGCGCTTCGGTCCCGACGGCAAGCTCTACATCGCCACGGGCGACGGGCAGAACGGCGAGTGGGCCCAGGACCGCACCAACCTCGCCGGCAAGGTCCTGCGCATCAACCCCGACGGCACCATCCCCGCCGACAACCCCTTCGGCACGCCGGTCTGGAGCTACGGCCACCGCAACCCGCAGGGCCTGGCCTTCGACTCCCAGGGCCGGTTGTGGGAGCAGGAGTTCGGCAACTCCGTCATGGACGAGACGAACCTGATCGTGCGCGGCGGCAACTACGGCTGGCCCCGCTGCGAGGGCACCACCGGCAGCTGCGACGAGCCCGGCTTCATCGCGCCCAAGCGCACCTACCCCGTCGCCGAGGCCTCGTGCAGCGGGATCGCGGTGGTCCGCGACGCCCTCTACATCGCCTGCCTGCGCGGCGCGCGGCTGTACCGGGCCGAGATCTCCGGCGAGAACCTGACCAACGTCCAGCAGCACCTCAACGGCGCCTACGGGCGGCTGCGCACCGTGGAGCCCTCCGCCGACGGCGGCCTGTGGCTGACCACCAGCACCCGCGGCGACAAGGACAGCATCGCCAACAACAGCAACGAGAGCATCCTCAAGGTCGAGCTGGGGCGATTACCCCGGGCCGCGTGGCGGTGGGCTGGCACCGCCC
>NZ_JBHWIE010000604.1:0-2863 GCF_042732085.1 Actinosynnema sp. NPDC059797 | reverse complement strand
GGCCACCAGGCGCAGCAGCGTGGACTTGCCGGTGCCGGACGGACCGCGGATGCCCACCACCTCGCCCGCGCCGACCTCCAGGTCGACACCGGACAGCACCTGGCGGGAGCCGTATGCCTTGGACACCGCACGCGCCGCCAGCACGGGCCCGGTCACCGGTCCACCACCCAACAGGCCACGCCCGCCACCACCGGCGGCCGGCGGTCGCACCGGTGGTCCGCCACCGGGCACCGGGCCGCGAACGCGCAGCCCACCGGTTCCTCGGTCGCCCGGGGCGGCGCGCCGGGCAACGGCGCGGGCAGTCCCGCGCCGGGCGTGGGGATCGCCGCCACCAGCGCCCGGGTGTAGGGGTGCGCGGGGCGGGACAGCACCTCCCGGGCGGCACCGGTCTCCACCACGCGCCCCGCGTAGATGATCGCCACCCGGTCGGCGTGCTCGCGGACGACGCCGAGGTCGTGGCTGATCAGCAGCACCGCGTCCGCGGCCGACCGGAGCACGTCCAGCGCCGTGCGGGCGTGGTCGGCGTCGAGGGAGCCGGTCGGCTCGTCCGCGACCAGCAGCGGCGGCCGGTGGGCGACCGCGGCGGCGATCGTGGCGCGGTGCAGCATCCCGCCGCTCCACTGGTGCGGGCGCTGCCGCAGCCGGGCGCGCGCGTCGGTGATGCCCAGCCGCCCCACCAGTTCCGCCGCGCCGCCCGGCGGTCCCGGCTCGCCGTGGGCGCGCCACGACTCGGCGACGTGGTGGCCGACGCGGCGCAGCGGGTCGCAGGCGGCCACCGGGTCCTGGGGCACCAGGCCGACCGCCTTGCCCCGCAGCGCCCGCAATTCCTCCGGCGCGGCGCCGACCACCTCCGCGCCCGCCACGCGGATCGAGCCGCGCACCCGGGCGCGCCGGGGCAGCAGGCCCAGCACCGCCAGCGCCACCGTGCTCTTGCCGCACCCGGACTCGCCGACCAGGGCCGTCACCCCGCCGCTCGGCACCACCAGGTCCAGCCCGCGCAGCGCGTGCGCGCCGTTCGGGTAGACCACCTCCAGGCCCTCCACCTCCAACGCGTGGCTCACCGGTCACCGTCCCCGTGCGCGCCGGCCAGCGACTCGCCCAGCAGGTTCGCCGCGAGCACCGTCAGCACGATCGCGACCCCCGGCCCGAGCAGCAGCCACGGCGCCTGTCCCAGGTACAGCCGGGCGTTGGACAGCATCGCGCCCCACTCCGCCGCGGGCGGCTGCACGCCCAGCCCGAGGAAGGACAGCCCGGCGATGGACGTCACCATGTACCCCACGTCCAGGGACACCAGCACCAGCAGCTGGCCGAACGCCGCCGGCACCAGGTGCCGCCCCGCGGCGCGCAGCCACCCCACGCCGGCCAGCCGCGCGGCCAGCACGTCCGGCCGGTCCCGCCCGGTCATCACGTAGCTGCGGGCCATCCGCGCGTAACCGGGCCAGGTGCCCGCGGTCAGCGCGACGACCATCGTGCCGAACCCGGGGCCGAGCACGCCGAGCAGCGCGAGCGTCAGCACCATCGCGGGCAGCGCGAGGAAGACGTCCACCACCCGCATCAGCACGGTGTCCACCACGCCGCCCAGCACCCCGGACACCACGCCGACCACCATGCCCACGGCCAGGCCCAGCGCCAGCACCGCCGCCACCGCGAGCAGCGAGTTGCGCCCGCCGACCAGCAGCCGCGCCAACTGGTCGCGGCCGAGGTGGTCGGTGCCCAGCAGGTGCTCCGGTCCGGGCGCGACCAGCACCGCGGTCCGGTCCAGCGCGTCCGGGTCGTACGGGACCAGCCACGGCCCCACCACCACCACGACCACCACCGCGACGAGCAGGCCGAGCCCGATCCGGCCCGCGCCGCCCGGCGCGACCCCGGACACCCGCTGCGCGACCCGGACCCTGGCGGCCCGCGTGCCCACCACCGTGATCACCGCGCCCGCACCCCCGGCGTCACCACGAGCCCCTCTCCCTGAGCCGCGCGTCGACCAGGGCGGCCAGCGCGCCCGTCACCAGGCTCACCCCGACCCACATCACCGTGGCGACGAGCGCGAAACCCTGCACCACGGCCAGGTCCCGCGCGGTGATGGCCTGGACCACCACCAGGCCGATGCCCGGCCACGCGAACACCCCCTCCACGATCACCGCCCCGCCGAGCATCCACCCGAAGGTGAGCGCCACCGCGGTCAGCACGGGCACGGCCGCGTTCGGCAGCCCGTGCACCACCAGCACCCGCGCCCGGCTCGCGCCCCGGGACGCCGCGGTGAGCGCGTAGCCCGACCGCAGGGCCGACAGCAGCCCGGAGCGCAGCAGCCGCGACCACATCGCGGCGGGCAGCCAGGCGAGCGTGGCCGCGGGCAGCCACACCGCCGACCACGACCCGTCGGTGATCACCCGGCCGAAGCCCCACTCCACGACCACCACCTCGATCAGCACCAGCCCCACCAGGAACGCCGGCACCGCGACGCCGCCCAGGGCGAGGGCGCCGGTCACCTTGTCCGGCCAGCGCCCGGCGAACGCCGCGCCCACCAGGGCCAGCACCACGGCGGCCACCAGCGCCAGCGCCACCGTGGCGACCGCCAGCCGGACGGTGGCCGGCAGGTGGGTCGCGATGACCTCGGTGACCGGGCGGTCCCACCGCGTCGAGGCGCCCAGGTCGCCGCGCAGCACGCCGCCCAGCCACGCCAGGTACTGCTCGTGCAGCGGCCGGTCCAGGCCCAGCTCCGCGCGCGCCTCGGCCAACTGCGCCTCGGTGGGCGCGATGACCCGCTCCTGGTTCAGGTAGCGGCGCGCCGGGTCGCCGGGGGTGAGCGGGAGCAGGCCCCACACCAGCAGGGTGGCGCCGAAGACGGTCACCACCACGTGCCCGAGCC
>NZ_JBHWIE010000603.1:0-2888 GCF_042732085.1 Actinosynnema sp. NPDC059797 | reverse complement strand
GGTCTGGGGGCTCGGGTGGGTCTGAGGGCTCGGGTGGGTCTGGGGGCTCGGGTGGGTCTGGGGGCTCGGGTGGGTCTGGGGGCTCGGGTGGGGCCGGTGGTCGGTCGGCCGGTGACGTGGTGCGGGACTACCTGCGCGCGCAGGTCGACGCGATCAAGCACCAGGACCCGCGGGTCCGCCGGGGCGAGGACGACGCCGTGCACCAGCTCCGGGTGGCCACGCGGCGGATGCGCAGCGCGTTGCAGGCGTTCGGCGTGGTGGTGGAGCGCGACCGCACCCGCGAGCTGACCGACGAGCTGAAGTGGCTGGCCGGGGTGCTGGGCGAGGCGCGCGACCTCGAGGTGCTGCGCGACCGGTTCGAGCGGGCCGTGCGCGAGCTGGACGGCGAACTGGTGCTCGGCCCGGTGCAGGCCCAGCTGACCCGGCACTTCGCGCCGAGGGAGGCCGCCGCGCAGGAGGCGGCGGTGGCGGCGCTGGACAGCGACCGGTACTTCGCGCTGCTCGACGCGGTCGACGCGCTGGTCGAGGACCCGCCGTTCACGCCGCTGGCGCGCAAGAAGGCCGCGAAGGTGCTGCCGGACCTGGTCGACAAGACCTACCGCAGGCTCGCCAAGCGGGTCGCGGTCGCGCACGACGACACGGGGCTGCACGAGGCACGCAAGTCGGCCAAGCGGCTGCGGTACGCGGTCGAGGTGGCCGAACCGGTGTTCGGCAAGCGCGGGAAGCGGTACCGGAACCGGGTCAAGGACGTGCAGACGCTGCTGGGCGAGCACCAGGACAGCGTGGTGGCGCGGCCGGTGCTGCGCGAGCTGGGCGCCAAGGCGCAGCTCGACGGCGAGAACGGGTTCACCTTCGGGTTGCTGCACGGCCTGGAGAGCGGGGTGGCGCAGCGGGTGGAGACGCGGTTCGCCGTCACGTGGCGGGAGTTGGGGCGGCCGAAGCTGAAGTGACGGGGCCGAGGCGGAGGTGACGGGGCCGAAGCTGGAGTGACGCGGTCGAAGCTGGAGTGACGCGGTCGAGGCCGGAGTGACGCGGTCGAGCTCGAAGGTCGTTCCGGTGCGCGCCGATTGGTCTGGACCTTGACACCTCCTGGCGCGGCTGTAACGGTGACTTGGGCCGCCGCCCTCGGTCCACGCCCGCCAGGAGGACGTCACTTGTCCAGAGCGAAGGAAGGCACCGCGAGGCGCGTGCTCGGTCGAGCGCTCGCCGCACTGCTGCTCGTGGGCGCGGTCGGAACGGCGACCCCCGCGCAAGCAGCCCCGGAGACATCGTTGCACCAGATCGTGCCCGCGCCCGTCCAGGTCAGCCCGCGCCCCGGCGCGTCCTACCGGATCGGTGCGCACACCCTCATCCACACCCAACCCGGCTCGACCGCCGCCAAGCGCGTCGGCGAGTACCTGGCCGGCGTGCTGCGGCCCTCCACCGGGTACCGGCTGCCGGTCGTGCCCGGCGCATCCACGCGCGGCATCACGCTGCTGCTGGCCGGCGCGGACCCGTCGGTCGGCGCCGAGGGCTACCAGCTCGACGTGTCCCGGACGGGCGTGCTCATCCGGGCCCGCACGGCGGCGGGCCTGTTCGCCGGCGTGCAGACGCTGCGCCAGCTCCTGCCCGCCGAGGTCGAGGCCAAGACCCGGCAGCGCGGGCCGTTCACCGTGCCCGGCGGCCGGGTGCTGGACTACCCGCGCTACGCCCACCGCGGCGCGATGCTGGACGTGGCGAGGCACTTCTTCTCCGTCGACGAGGTCAAGCGGTACGTCGACCAGATCGCGCTCTACAAGATCAACCGGCTGCACCTGCACCTGACCGACGACCAGGGCTGGCGGCTGGAGATCAAGAGCTGGCCGCGGCTGACCGCGCACGGCGGCAGCACCGAGGTCGGCGGCGGTCCGGGCGGGTACTACACGCAGGAGCAGTACCGCGAGCTGGTGGCCTACGCGGCGTCCCGGCACATCACGGTGGTCCCGGAGATCGACCTGCCGGGCCACACCAACGCGGCGCTCTCCTCGTACCCGGAGCTGAACTGCGACGACGTCGCGCCGCCGCTCTACACCGGCATCGAGGTCGGCTTCAGCTCGCTGTGCATCGACAAGGAGATCACGTACCGGTTCGTCGACGACGTGCTGCGCGAGGTCGCGGCGCTGACGCCGGGCGAGTACGTCCACATCGGCGGCGACGAGGCCCACGCCACCACCGACCCGGACTACGACCGGTTCATGGACCGGGTGCTGCCGCTGGTGGCGAAGCACGGGAAGAAGGCCGTCGGGTGGCACGAGTTCGTCAAGTCCGGGCCGCCGGCCGAGGCCGTGGCGCAGTTCTGGGGCACCAAGACCACCGCGCCGGACGTGGTGGCGGCGGCGGAGCGCGGCAACAAGATCGTGCTGTCGCCGGCGACCAAGGCGTACCTGGACATGAAGTACGACGAGAACACGCCGCTCGGGTTGAAGTGGGCGGGGTACACCAACGTGCAGGACGCGTACGACTGGAACCCCGGCGCGTACGTCGAGGGGCTGCCGGCGGAGGCGGTGCGCGGGGTCGAGGCGCCGTTGTGGAGCGAGACGCTGACGAACTCGGCGGAGGTGGAGTTCATGGCGTTCCCGCGGCTGCCGGCGATCGCGGAGTTGGGGTGGTCGCCTTGGTCCACGCACGATTGGGAGCGGTTCAAGGTGCGGTTGGCGGGGCAGGG
The DNA here is from genome assembly GCF_042732085.1 of Actinosynnema sp. NPDC059797. Taxonomy (NCBI): domain Bacteria; kingdom Bacillati; phylum Actinomycetota; class Actinomycetes; order Pseudonocardiales; family Pseudonocardiaceae; genus Actinosynnema; species Actinosynnema sp. NPDC059797. Next base: position 205 of record NZ_JBHWIE010000603.1, on the reverse strand, counting down.
TGAGCGGTGGCGCGTCATGGGCGTGAACTTCTACCCGTCGCCCGAGGTTCCCTGGCAGGGCTGAGTTGACCGGGGGGCGGCGTGTCGCCGCCCCCTCTTTTGTTCACGGGCTTAAAAGCGGACGCTCGCCGCTGGGCAGGCCTCCGGGGGACAAGCCTTGCCGCTCGTGGTCTCCCGCATGGCCTGCCAAAGGCAACCACCCTTG
>NZ_JBHWIE010000602.1:0-2889 GCF_042732085.1 Actinosynnema sp. NPDC059797 | reverse complement strand
CTGTCGGCGTAGCCCAGGTGCTCGACCCGGTGCACGCCCAGCACGGCGGCGCTCGCGCGCAACTCGTCCGCCCGCGCGGACCCCGCGTCGCCGGTGGCCACCACGACGACGACCCGGTGCCCCTCGGCGGCGGCGCGCGCCAGGGTGCCCCCGGTCCACAGCGCCTCGTCGTCGGGGTGGGCGTGGAACGCGATCAGCGTGGCCATCCACCCATGATCCACGCGAGCGGTGGGCCCGTCACCCGTGCCGGGCCCACCGCGCCGGGGTCAGGCCGTGAGCAGCGTCAACCCGTAGGTGGACAGGATCTCGTTGACCGGCTGGAACCAGGTCCGGCCGCCCGACGAGCAGTTGCCGTAGCCGCCGGACGTGACGCCCTGCGCCTGGTCGCCGGTGATGAACGAGCCGCCCGAGTCGCCGCCCTCCGCGCACACGCTCGTGCCGGCCATCTGGTGCACGGCGCCCTGCGCGTAGTTGATCGTCTCGTTGCGGGACTGGATGACGCCGCAGTGCCAGCGCGTCGTGGAGCCCGAGCGGCACACCGACGTCCCCACCGGCGCCTCCCACGAGCCGCGCACCAGCGCGTCGCTGACCGTGCCCCAGCCGAGCACGACCGGCACGTTCCACCAGCCGCCGCCCGTGCGCACCCACGCGTAGTCGTTGCCGGGGAACGAGGAGCCCGCGAACTGGCCCTGCCACGACCGGTCCCAGCCGTAGACCTGGGCGCCCGTGCCGCCGCAGTGCCCGGCCGTGACGTACCCGCCGTGCACCGAGAACCCGATGGAGCACCGCACGTTGCCCGTGTAGTACGGGTCGCCGCCGACCGTGCCCGCCGCGAACGGCACCGGTCGCGTGACGCCCTCGGTGTTGACCCGGATCGGGCCCAGCTCCGTCGCCTTGGCCAGGAACTCGGACACCTCGCGCGCCTGCGTCCCGGCCTCGACGTTGACCACCACCGCGCCGCTGCGCGGGTCCGGGTGCCAGCTCGCCACCGCGGCGGGCACCTCGCCGGCCCGGGACAGCGCGTCCACCCGGTCCTTCACCCGGTCCAGCTCGGCGGCGGTGCGCTCGACGACCTTCGCCTCGGCCCCGGTGGCGCGCACGCGCTTCGCGGCGGCCTCGTCCGTGACGCCGACGACCAGCACGCCCGCGTCCGCGTCGAACCAGCTCCCGCCGAACGCGTTCCCGGCGGCCCGCCGCGCGTCCGGGACCAGCCGGGTCGCGGTCGCCTCCCGGGCGATCCTGGTGCGGGCCTGCTGCTCGGTCAGGCCGAACGCCTCGCGCATCGAGGTCACCAGGCCCGGGGACAGCGGCTCGGCCTGCGCGGGCGTCGCGACCGCCAGGCCGCTCACCAGCAGCGCGGCCACCGCGCCCACCCTCGTCAACGTTGTCATGAGCACGCGTTTCCTCCTCGTCCGCAGGGAGGGCGCGCGGTGGACAGGGATGGTCCGCACGCCCTGGACTACCAGTGAGAGCGCTCTCACTGGTGGTTCAGACCATGCCAAAGACGAAACCGGGCCGTCAATCCCCGCCGCCGGACCGGGCGGAACCCGGGCTCACCCACGCTGACCCGGGCGAACCCGGGTGACCGCGCCGACCTGCCCAACCCGCGGGCGGCGGGCTCGGCTCCCCGGCGGCCGGCCCCGCCCCGGGTTCGAACAGGACCCGGAACCGCCCCAGCCTCACCCGAGAGCCGCGTCGATCGCGCGGCCCGCAGTCCGGCCGGAGAAGATGCAACCGCCGAGGAAGCTGCCTTCCGGCGCGTGGTACCCGTGCACCCCTCCACCGCCGAACCCGGCCGTCTCCCCGGCCGCGTACAGGCCGTCGAAGGGGGTCCCGTCCGGCCGCACCACCTGGGAGTCGAGGTTGGTCTGCACCCCGCCCAGCGTCTTGCGGGTGAACAGGTTGACCCGGATCCCGTACAGCGGGCCGTGGGCGGGGTCGAGCAGGCGGTGCGGCCGGGCGGTGCGCATCAACCTCTCCACCGCGTACCGGCGCACGTTGCGCAGCGACATCAGCTGCATGTCCTTGGAGTAGTCGTTGCGGAGCTGGAGGTCCCGGGCCACGACCTCGTGCTCCACGCGCGCGGGGTCCAGCGGCGTCGCGGGGGTGAGGGCGTTCATCGCGGCCACGAGTTCGGGCAGCGTCCGGCGCGTCACGACGTCCTCCCCGCGGTCGAGGAAGGCGCGCACCGGCTTCATCAGGCTCTTCCGCGCCCGCAGCAGCAACAGCGCGAGGTCCTTGCCGGTGATGTCGGGGTTCTGGTCCGAGCCGGACAGGTCGAACTCCTTGTCCACCATCGAGTGGGTCATGATCAGCCACGAGTGGGCGTGACCGCCGCGCGACACGTGCCCCAACGCCTCCAGGGAGGCGTGGCCGGGGAACCTCGGCGTGGGCAGCCGCCTGCCCTCGGCGTCCAGCCACAGCGGCGACGGACCGGGCAGGAAGTGCACCGCGTGGCGCGGCCACACCGGGCTGTGGTGCCTCAGGCCGTCGGGGTAGTGCCACATGCGGTCCAGGTTGACCACCGCGCCGCCCGCCCGTTCGGTGATCCCCAGCATCCGCCCGTCGACGTGCGCGGGCACGCCGAGGAGCATCGCCTCGGGGAACGGGCCGAGGCGGTCGGTCGGCCAGTGGGCGCGCACCAGGTCGAGGTGGCCGCCGAGGCCGCCCGTGGCGACCACGACCGCCTGCGCCCGCAGGTCGAACTCGCCGACCTCGTCCCGCGAGGAGGGCACGCCGCGCGGCGCGTCCGAGGGCGCCAGCAGCGCGCCGCGCACGCCGACCGCGGCGCCGCCCTCGACCACGACCTCGTCGACCCGGTGCCGGTGCCGGAAGGTCACCAGCCCGCGCGCGGCGGCCCGGAGCACCGGGTCGCGGAAGATCCGGACG
>NZ_JBHWIE010000601.1:0-2890 GCF_042732085.1 Actinosynnema sp. NPDC059797 | reverse complement strand
TCGGCACCTCGGCCAGGGGCTCGGTGGGCTCCGGCGCGGGCAGGCCCAGTCCCTCGGCCACGCGGGCGCACAGGTCGGCGTCCACGTTCGCCAGCACCCTCAGCTGGCGCTCCTTGACGGCCTGCTCGTAGCACTTGCCCAGCTCGAAGGTGAACGCCCGCACGACGTGCTCGCGCTCCACCGGGCTCAGGCTCCGGTAGAACATGCGCGGCTGGCTGAAGTGGTCCGAGAACGAGGCGGGCGACCGGCGCTGCTTCACCGACGCCGCGACGGGCGCGGCGACCTCCGCGAACGCGCCCGCGTCCATGCCCGCGAAGAACGGGCAGCCGCCGTCGAGCGAGTTCGGCTTGTACGGCGCCACGCCGCTGTGCACGGCGTGCTGGTGGAAGCCGTCGCGCAGCATGTCGTTGACCGGCGCGTGCGGGCGGTTGATGGGGATCTGGTTGAAGTTCGGCCCGCCCAGGCGGCTGAGCTGGGTGTCGATGTAGGAGAACAGGCGCGCCTGCAGCAGCGGGTCGTCGGTGACGTCGATGCCCGGCGGCAGGTGTCCGACGTGGAACGCGACCTGCTCGGTCTCGGCGAAGTAGTTGGTGGTGTTGCGGTTGAGCGTGAGCATGCCGATCGGCTGCACCGGGGCCAGCTCCTCGGGCACGATCTTCGTGGGGTCGAGCAGGTCGATGCCCTCGAAGGTCTGCTCCGGGGTGTCCGGCAACACCTGGATGCCCAGCTCCCACTGCGGGAACGCGCCCGCCTCGATGGCGTCGAACAGGTCGCGCCGGTGGAAGTCCGGGTCGACGCCCGCGATCATCTGCGCCTCCTCCCACAGCAGGGAGTGCACGCCGAGCCTGGGCTTCCAGTGGAACTTCGCCAGCGACGTCCCGCCCTCGGCGTTGACCAGCCGGAAGGTGTGGACGCCGAAGCCCTCCATCATCCGGTACGAGCGCGGCACGCCCCGGTCGGACATGTGCCACATCACGTGGTGGGTGGCCTCGGTGTGCAGGGACACGAAGTCCCAGAACGTGTCGTGCGCGCTCTGCGCCTGCGGGATCTCGCGGTCCGGGTGCGGCTTGGCGGCGTGGACGACGTCCGGGAACTTGATGCCGTCCTGGATGAAGAACACCGGGATGTTGTTGGCCACCAGGTCGAAGGTGCCCTCGGACGTGTAGAACTTGGTCGCGAACCCGCGGGTGTCGCGCACCGTGTCCGCCGAACCGCGCGAACCGACCACGGTCGAGAACCGGGTGAACACCGGGGTGGTGACGCCCTGCTTCAGGAACTCGGACTTGCAGACCTGCTCGGCGTTGCCGTAGCCGACGAACACGCCGTGCACGCCCGCGCCGCGCGCGTGCACCACGCGCTCGGGGATGCGCTCGTGGTCGAAGTGGGTGATCTTCTCCCGCAGGTGGTGGTCCTGGAGCAGCGTCGGCCCGCGCTCACCCGCCTTGAGCGAGTGGTCGGTGTCGTACAGGCGCAGCCCGGTGGACGTGGTCAGGTAGGCGCCCTGCTGCTCGCGCACCTCGTGATCGGCGCCGGTCTCCGCGCCGGTGGCGGTCCGCGTCTGCGGCGAGGCCTGGTCGGCCTTGCGGGGCAACGGCTCCTGCGGCTCGGTCGGCTCGTCGAGTTGCGGCGGCTTGCTGCCCGGTGCCCCGGGAACGGGCGGGGTGACCAGGTCGGCGACCTTCTCCACCGCCTTGTCCAAGGCTTCTTTCACGACCTTGGCGGGCTTGCTCGCGTCCACGTGCTCCTCCTCGTCGGCAGTCACCAGGCAACTACCCGAAGGAAGAGGATCTACACCCGTTCGGGGCGGGCAAGCGCGCTCAGTGACCGGGAACGGCGGCGCCCGGCGCTGTGGGAAAGTGGTCGCGTGAACCTGGAAGACCTCGTCCGGCTGCGCCGAGCCCGCGACACGATGGACCGCGACTACGCCAAGCCGCTCGACGTGCCGGCGCTGGCCCGCGCCGCCCTCATGTCGCCGGGCCACTTCTCCCGCAGCTTCCGCGCCGCCTTCGGGGAAACCCCGTACAGCTACCTGATGACGCGCCGGATCGAGCGGGCCAAGGCGCTGCTGCGGCGGGGCGACCTGTCGGTGACGGAGGTCTGCTTCGAGGTCGGCTGCACCTCGCTGGGGTCGTTCAGCTCGCGGTTCACCGAGCTGGTCGGCGAGAGCCCCAGCGCGTACCGGGCGCGCGACCACGGGGACGGCGCCGCCATCCCGGCGTGCGTGGCGAAGATCCTGACGCGACCGGTCAGGAACGGAGAAGCCAAGCCCGCCGCCCGCACGTAGCGTGACCCGCATGGAAATCACGCTCTCTCAGTGCTTCATCGCCGTGGACGACCACGACAAGGCGCTCGCCTTCTACCGGGACGTGCTCGGCATGGAGGTGCGCAACGACGTCGCGTTCGAGGGGATGCGCTGGGTGACGGTCGGCTCGCCGTCTCAGCCCGACGTGAACATCGTGCTCGAACCGCCCCTGGCGAACCCGAACGCCTCGGCCGCCGACAAGGAGACCATGGCCCAGCTGTTGGCGAAGGGCCTGCTGCGCGGCGTCATCTTCACCACCGACGACTGCGACGCCACCTTCGAGCGCATCCGCGCCGCGGGCGGCGAGGTGCTCCAGGAGCCGACCGACCAGCCCTACGGCGTCCGCGACTGCGCCTTCCGCGACCCCTCCGGCAACATGCTGCGCTTCAACCAGGCCCGCAAGGGGTGAGCCGCCGCCCGCCGGGTCACCGCCCGCCGGGTCACCGCGTCGCCAGGACCTGGCGGCCGCAGTCCAGGTGCCGGGACACCCCGGGGTCGTCGGCCAGCTCCCGCGCCAGGACCTCGACCACCACCCGGGTGCACGAGGGCGGCAGCCGTCGCGCGGGGGCGGCCTCGGCGGTCCACGAG
>NZ_JBHWIE010000600.1:0-2893 GCF_042732085.1 Actinosynnema sp. NPDC059797 | reverse complement strand
GCCCCCCCGCCGCTCGCTCGCCCCCCGCACCGCGGTGAGGTCGGCCGGGGGTGACGGCGCGCGGCCGGCGGCGGCCCGCGCCCCGGCCGCGAGCGAAGCGAGCAGGAACGTCCTCCTGGTCACGGCGGTCATGGTGTGCTCCTCCTGGGGGGCTGCGGTGCCGGGGACGTCCACCTGGCTGTCGGCGGTGGTGGAGCAGACCGTTCGGGCCAGCCACATGGTACGGACGGCCGATACGGCAGGTCGCCGATCAGTGACGGTGGGTGACGATCTGATCGTTGATCACCGGAACGGTGCACGGCACAGGAAGAGCGGGGTGCGCGATGTGAGGACGGGGGACGGCCGCGACACCGGTCGCGTCGGTGCCGGGAGGCGGCAGAGGTGCTCCCGGAGGGCCGATCCCGGGCCGTGGACGGCCTCGGCCGGGGGACGACTGCGACCCGTTCGGTGGCCGTTTTCCCGCTGTCGGGTGAAAAGGCGACCGACCTCAGCGGGCCGGCGCCGGCACGGCGTCCACCGGCGCGACGACCCGGGCGCGGCGGTCGAGCGCGGCCGCCAGGAACGACAGCAGCAGGGCGCTGCCCGCCAGCAGGGCGCCGACCCAGTTCGGCGCGGTGTAGCCGAGGCCGGCGGAGATCACCAGGCCGCCGAGCCACGCGGCGAGCGCGTTGCCGAGGTTGAAGGCGCCGATGTTCCCGGCGGAGGCCAGCGTGGGGGCCGCGGCGGCCTGGTCGAGCACCCACTTCTGCAGCGGCGGCACGGTCGCGAACCCGAGGGCGCCGATCAGGGTCAGCGTGATCGCGGCGAGGACCCGGTCGTGCGCGGTGAAGGTGAACAGCAGCAGGGCGAGCGCGAGGGCGCCGAGCGAGCCGAACAGCATCGGCATGAGCGCGCGGTCGGCGTACCGGCCGCCCACCAGGTTCCCGGCGAACATGCCGACGCCGAGCAGGACCAGGAGCCAGGTGACCGCGCCGGGGGAGTACCCGGCGACCTCGGTCATCATCGGCGCGATGTAGGTGACGGCGGCGAACACGCCGCCGAAGCCGAGGACCGTCATGCCCATCGCGAGCCACACCTGGGCGTTGCGGAAGGCCGCGAACTCGGTCCGCACGGTCGTCGCGCCACCGGGGCGGCCCAGGTCCGGCACCAGCCGGGCCACGCCCAGCAGGCCGACCACGCCGAGCGCGGCGACGATCGCGAAGGTCACCCGCCAGCCGGCGGACTGGCCGATCATCGTGCCGAGGGGGACGCCGACGACGTTGGCCACGGTCAGGCCCGTGAACATCAGGGAGATGGCGGACGCCTTCTTCTCCGGTGCGACGAGGGAGGCCGCGACCACGGACCCGACGCCGAAGAACGCGCCGTGGGCCAGCGAGGAGACGACCCGGCCGGCGAGCATCACGGCGAACGCGGGCGCGGCGGCGGAGAGCGCGTTGCCGACGATGAACAGCCCCATCAGCGCCATCAGCATCTTCTTGCGGGGCACCCGGGTGCCCAGGACGGTCAGCAGCGGCGCGCCGGCGACCACGCCGAGGGCGTACCCGGTCACCAGCCAGCCCGCGGTGGGGATGGAGACCCCGAAGTCGCCGGCGACCTCGGGCAGCACGCCCATGATCACGAACTCGGTGGTGCCGATCCCGAATGCACCGATGGCCAGGGCCACGAGCGCGAGAGGCATGAGAGGAGCCTTCCAGGAACTTGCGTCAGACGTTTACAGGCGCTGACAATAGTTGCAGACGCGGGCTATGTGCAAACGCGGGTAGTGTCGCTGTGACGTAGGCTTGCGGTGTGCAACCCCTCTCGACGAGGAGGTCGGGATGACCGCCACCGCTCCTCCCATGACGGCGCCGGCCAACGCCTGGTGCGCGCTGTCGGTCCTGCACGGCCGCATCGAGGCGCGGGTGGAGCGCGCGCTCCAGGCCGCCCACGACCTGAGCGTGCGCGAGTACTCCCTGCTGGAGGTGCTCAGCCGCCAGCACAACGGTGAGGGCGGCCACCTCCAGATGCGCCAGGTCGCCGACGCGGTGGTGCTGAGCCAGAGCGCCACCACGCGCCTGGTGACCAGGCTGGAGGAGCGGGGCCTGCTGTCGCGCTACCTGTGCCCCACCGACCGGCGCGGCATCTACACCGACGTCACCGAAGCCGGCGCGGCCCTCCTGGGAGCCGCCCGCCCCACCCACGGCAAGGCGCTCCGCGAAGCCCTCGACGACGCCCGCCGCGACGAGACCCTGCGCCCCCTGGTGGAAGCCGTCGAGGCGCTCGACACCCGGGGCGCGTAAGGCGGTCGCGGTCCGCCGGGCGGGTCAGGGGCGGGGGTCGAGCCCCGTGTGGGCGGCGCAGAAGGCGAGGGCGTCGGCTTCCGCGTCGATCCAGCGGGAAGCGGCGCGCGGACCGTGGCCGACGCCGTCCTCGCAGCGCAGGACGACCGGTTTCCCGCTGGTGGTGGCGTGTTGCAGCGCGGCGGTGAACTTGCGGGTGTGCGCCGCGCCGACGCGGGGGTCGGTCCGGGCGGTGATCATCAGCACCGCCGGGTAGCGGGTGCCGGGCCGCACCCGGTGGTACGGCGAGTAGCCGAGCAGGACGCCCAGGTGGGCGGGGTCCCGGGGGTCGCCGAACTCGGCGAGCCACCACGGGCCGATGCCCAGGTGCGGGTAGCGCACCATGTCGGTCGGCGCGCCGGAGCAGACGGCCGCGGCGTAGAGGCCGTGGTCGCGCGTGATGCCGGTGGCGACCATGAGGCCGCTGTGCGAGGAGCCCTTGACCGCCAACCGGTCGGGGGTGGTGACGCCGCGGTCGATCAGCCACCGGGCCGCCGCGGCGTAGTCGGCGAACGCGTTGGGCTTGTTCACCCCGCTGCCCGCCGCGTGCCAGGCCGGGCCCAGCTCCCCGCCGC
>NZ_JBHWIE010000599.1:0-2895 GCF_042732085.1 Actinosynnema sp. NPDC059797 | reverse complement strand
GTGTCAGCGGCACCGCCATGGAGCTGGCCAAGACCGAGCTGTTCTACGGCCACCGGCTGCGGCGCGGGCGCCGCCCCCGGGCCGCCCGGGAGCTGCTGCGCGACGCGGTGAAGATCTTCGAGAGCTACGAGGCCGACCGCTGGACCGCGCGGGCCCGCGCCGAGCTGCGCGCGGCGGGCGACACCGTCGCCGGCCCGCCGGGAGGTCCGGCCGGCGGCCCGCCCGGCGCGGACCCCGCCGCCGAGCTGACCGCGCAGCAGGTGCGGATCGCCCGCCTGGTCGCCGAGGGCGCGACCAACCGCGAGGTCGCGGCCCGCCTGTTCCTGAGCCACCGCACCGTCGAGCACCACCTGCGCAACATCTTCGCCAAGCTCGGCGTGCGGTCCCGCGTCGAGCTGACCAGGGTGCTCGACTGAGGACCGACCAGACCCGACGGCACGGCCCAACAGGAACAGGAGGTCGCGTGCGCGAGGACTACCGCCACTGGCAGCGGATCCCGACCCGCTGGCACGACAACGACGTGTACGGGCACGTCAACAACGTCGTGCACTACGCGTTCATGGACACGGTGATCAACACGTGGCTCATCGGCGAGGCCGGGTTGGACATCCACCGCGGGCAGGCGATCGGGCTGTGCGTGGAGTCCCACTGCAACTACCGCGCGTCCATCGCGTTCCCCGAGGCCGTCGACGCGGGCCTGCGCATCGGGCACCTGGGCCGCTCCAGCGTCCGCTACGAGGTCGGCTTCTACCCCGAGGGCCGGGACGACGTGGTGGCCGAGGGCCACTTCGTGCACGTGTTCGTCGACCGGGGGACGCGCAAGCCGGTGGAGATCCCGGTGGACCTGCGCGGCGCGATGGCGGGGCTGGTGGTCGCATGAGGACGCGAGGCGCGGTGCTGACCGAGGTCGGCGGACCGCTGGAGGTCGTCGACCTCGAACTCGACCCGCCCGGCCCCGGCGAGCTGCTGGTGCGGGTGCGCGCCACCGGGCTGTGCCACTCGGACCTGTCCGTCATCGACGGCTCCCGCGTCCGGCCGCTGCCCATGGTGCTCGGCCACGAGGCCGCCGGCGAGGTCGTGGCCACCGGTCCCGGCGCGTCGGAGTTCGCGGTGGGCGACCGGGTCGTGCTGTCGTTCGTGCCCGCGTGCGGCGCGTGCCGGTGGTGCGTGGCGGGCAGGCAGGCGCTGTGCGAGCCGGGCGCGGCGGCCAACCGGGCGGGCACGCTGCTCGGCGGCGAACGGCGGCTGCGGCTGCCCGACGGCACCCGGCCGCACCACCACCTGGGCGTGTCCGGGTTCGCCGAGCACGCCGTGGTGTCGGAGAAGTCCGCCACGCGCGTGCCCGACGACCTGCCCTTCGACGTGGCCGCCCTGTTCGGCTGCGCGGTGCTCACCGGCGCGGGCGCGGCGTTCTACAGCGCGGCCGTCGCGCCGGGGGACCGGGTCGCGGTATTCGGGCTCGGCGGCGTCGGCCTGGCCGCCCTGCTGGCCGCGCGGGCGGCGGGCGCGACGCAGGTCGTCGCCGTGGACGTGGTGGCGCGCAAGCGGGAGCTCGCCCTCGCGCTCGGCGCGACGGACGAGGTGGAGGGCGGCCCGGACGCGGTCGAGGCGGTGCGGTCGCTCACCGGCGGCGGCGCGGACAAGGTCATCGACACGACCGGCGTGGCCGCCGTGCTGGAGCAGGCGTACCTGGCCACCGGCGCGGGCGGCACCACGGTCACCGTCGGCCTGCCGCACCCCGACCGCACGGTGGCGCTGCCCGCGCTGAGCCTCGTCGCCGAGGAGCGCACGCTCAAGGGCAGCTACCTCGGGTCGTGCGTGCCCCGGCGGGACGTGCCGCGGTTCGTGGCGCTGCACCGGGCGGGGCTGCTGCCCGTGCACGAGCTGTTGTCGGGCCGGCTGTCACTGGAGGAGGTGAACCTCGGGTTCACCCGTTTGGCGTCCGGAGAAGCCGTCCGGCAGGTCATCGTGCCGTGATCACCTAGCAGGTACGGTTGCCCGGATCGAGTGACAGCTGAGCAGAGGAGTGGTCGTCGGTGCGCAGGCGGTCGATGCTCGCGGGTGTGGTTTCAGCAGTGGGCGGCACGATGGCCGCGGGCAGCGGGTCGGCGCAGGCGTCGGGCAGGCTCGGCCTGAGCGACTACCGGCTGGTCAACCTGGCGCACGTCAACGACCCGGACCGGACCAACGTCTACCCGGGCGACCCGGCGTTCAAGCTGACCACGGTCACCACCGTGCCCGAGCACGGCTTCTACCTCCAGTACGTCGAGCAGGGCGAGCACACCGGCACGCACTGGGGCGCGCCCGCGCACTTCAACGACGACCAGCCCCACGCCGACGAGCTGGACGCGGAGGACCTGTTCCTGCCCGCGGTCAAGGTCGACGTGCGCGAGCGGGCGGCGAGCGACGCCGACTACGAGGTGACCGTCGAGGACCTCCAGCTCTGGGAGAAGCGGCACGGCCGCATCCCGCGCGAGGCGGCGGTGGTGCTGTGGACCGGCTGGCAGGACCGCTGGGGCACGCCGGCGTTCTACAACTTCGACGAGGACGGGCAGATGCACCAGCCCGGGTTCTCGCTCGCGGCGGTGGAGTGGCTGGTCGCGACCGGCCGGCTGGGCAGGCGCGGCGCGCTCGGCACGGACACGTTCAGCCCCGAGCGGGCGCTGGACGTGGAGTACCGGGTGTCCAAGCTGCTCTACCGGGAGCGCCGGATCAGCCTGGAGGTCCTGGCCAACCTCGACCGGCTGCCCGAGCAGGGCGCGCACGTCCTGGTCGGCGGCGTGATCAACCGGCGCGGGTCCGGGTCGCCGGCGAGCGTGTACGCGTTCGTGCCCAAGCGCTGACGGCGGGCCGGTCCCGACGCGGCGGTGGGGGGGGGGGGGGGGGGCCCCCCCC
>NZ_JBHWIE010000598.1:1315-2898 GCF_042732085.1 Actinosynnema sp. NPDC059797 | reverse complement strand
GAAGGGACATCGATGGGACCGGGTGGTCCGGTCGGTTCTTTCAGAACCGCACAGTGGATGCGTAGCGTCTTCATGACAAGTCCTCGGCCTATTAGTACCGGTCAACTCCAGCCGTTACCGACCTTCCATCTCCGGCCTATCAACCCAATGGTCTCTTGGGGGCCTTAACCCACAAAGGGTGGGATACCTCATCTAGGAACGAGCTTCCCGCTTAGATGCTTTCAGCGGTTATCCCTTCCGAACGTAGCCAACCAGCAATGCCCTTGGCAGGACAACTGGCACACCAGAGGTCCGTCCGTCCCGGTCCTCTCGTACTAGGGACAGCCTTCCGCAAGTATCCTACGCGCGCGGCGGATAGGGACCGAACTGTCTCACGACGTTCTAAACCCAGCTCGCGTACCGCTTTAATGGGCGAACAGCCCAACCCTTGGGACCTACTCCAGCCCCAGGATGCGACGAGCCGACATCGAGGTGCCAAACCATGCCGTCGATATGGACTCTTGGGCAAGATCAGCCTGTTATCCCCGGGGTACCTTTTATCCGTTGAGCGACCACGCTTCCACAAGCCATGGCCGGATCACTAGTTCCGACTTTCGTCCCTGCTCGACCCGTCGGTCTCACAGTCAAGCCCCCTTGTGCACTTGCACTCGACACCTGATTGCCAACCAGGCTGAGGGAACCTTTGAGCGCCTCCGTTACCCTTTGGGAGGCAACCGCCCCAGTTAAACTACCCACCAGGCACTGTCCCTGATCCGGATCACGGACCGAGGTTAGACATCCAGTACGACCAGAGTGGTATTTCAACGACGACTCCACACCAACTGGCGTTGGCGCTTCACAGTCTCCCACCTATCCTACACAAGCCGAACCGAACACCAATACCAAGCTATAGTAAAGGTCCCGGGGTCTTTCCGTCCTGCCGCGCGTAACGAGCATCTTTACTCGTAGTGCAATTTCGCCGGGCCTGTGGTTGAGACAGTCGAGAAGTCGTTACGCCATTCGTGCAGGTCGGAACTTACCCGACAAGGAATTTCGCTACCTTAGGATGGTTATAGTTACCACCGCCGTTTACTGGCGCTTAAGTTCTCAGCTTCGCCCCGAAGAGCTAACCGGTCCCCTTAACGTTCCAGCACCGGGCAGGCGTCAGTCCGTATACATCGTCTTGCGACTTCGCACGGACCTGTGTTTTTAGTAAACAGTCGCTTCTCGCTGGTCTCTGCGGCCAACTGGTCCTAGCCCGCAAGGGGCTTCAAACCCTTTGGCCCCCCTTCTCCCGAAGTTACGGGGGCATTTTGCCGAGTTCCTTAACCACAGTTCGCCCGATCGCCTCGGTATTCTCTACCTGACCACCTGTGTCGGTTTGGGGTACGGGCCGCGTGAACACTCACTAGAGGCTTTTCTCGGCAGCATGGGATCACTCTACTTCGCCTCAATCGGCTATGCATCACGTCTCAGCCTATGCGCCTGGCGGATTTGCCTACCAGACGGCCTACACGCTTACACCAGTACTACCACTCACTGGCGGAGCTACCCTCCTGCGTCACCCCATCGTTTGACTACTACAAGCTCGGTTCCCGCGCTCC
>NZ_JBHWIE010000598.1:0-1216 GCF_042732085.1 Actinosynnema sp. NPDC059797 | reverse complement strand
GCCTACACGCTTACACCAGTACTACCACTCACTGGCGGAGCTACCCTCCTGCGTCACCCCATCGTTTGACTACTACAAGCTCGGTTCCCGCGCTCCACACTGGAACAGATCCGAAGACCCGAACCAGGCTTTGGGCGGTTAGCATCGCAAGCCTCGCCAGGGGCGCATTCACACGGGTACGGGAATATCAACCCGTTGTCCATCGACTACGCCTGTCGGCCTCGCCTTAGGTCCCGACTTACCCTGGGCGGATTAGCCTGGCCCAGGAACCCTTGGTCATCCGGCGGCAGAGTTTCTCACTCTGCTTTCGCTACTCATGCCTGCATTCTCACTCGTCCAGCCTCCACACCTGGATTCCTCCGGCGCTTCAATGGCTGAACGACGCTCCCCTACCCATCCAGACATACATCTGAATGACACGGCTTCGGCGGTGTGCTTAAGCCCCGCTACATTGTCGGCGCAGGACCACTTGACCAGTGAGCTATTACGCACTCTTTAAAGGGTGGCTGCTTCTAAGCCAACCTCCTGGTTGTCTGGGCGACCCCACATCCTTTCCCACTTAGCACACACTTAGGGGCCTTAGCCGGCGTTCTGGGCTGTTTCCCTCTCGACTACGAAGCTTATCCCCCGCAGTCTCACTGCCGCGCTCTCACGTACCGGCATTCGGAGTTTGGTTGATTTCGGTAAGCTTGTGGGCCCCCTAGACCATCCAGTGCTCTACCTCCGGCACGAAACACACGACGCTGCACCTAAATGCATTTCGGGGAGAACCAGCTATCACGGAGTTTGATTGGCCTTTCACCCCTAACCACAGCTCATCCCCCAGGTTTTCAACCCTGGTGGGTTCGGGCCTCCACGCGGTCTTACCCACGCTTCACCCTGGCCATGGCTAGATCACCCCGCTTCGGGTCTAGACCACGCGACTCACACGCCCTATTCGGACTCGCTTTCGCTACGGCTACCCCACACGGGTTAACCTCGCCACGCAGCACTAACTCGCAGGCTCATTCTTCAAAAGGCACGCCGTCACCCCTAAAGGCTCCGACGGATTGTAGGCACACGGTTTCAGGTACTATTTCACTCCCCTCCCGGGGTACTTTTCACCTTTCCCTCACGGTACTAGTCCGCTATCGGTCACCAGGGAGTATTCAGGCTTAGCGGGTGGTCCCGCCAGATTCACAGCAAATTCCACGAGCTCGCTGCTACTTGGGAACAC
>NZ_JBHWIE010000597.1:0-2918 GCF_042732085.1 Actinosynnema sp. NPDC059797 | reverse complement strand
GGCCAGGGCGCTGCGCCTGCGGGCGCACCGCCTGACCGACCCCGCCCGCACCCTATCCGACCTGCTGCGCGACGTGGTCGCCGTGCAGGCGCAGGACGTGGTCGCCGCCGGGCTCGCGGTCCGCGCCCGCACCACCGGCCTGTCCCCCGCCGACCTGCGCGCCGCCCTGGACCGCGGCGACGTGGTGCGCACGTGCGCCATGCGCGGCGCCGTGCACCTGCTGCGCCGCGAGGACGTGGGCTGGCTGCTGGCGCTGCTGGGGCCCGTCAACGTCGCCCGCGGCCGGCCGCGACGGCTGGAGCTGGGGCTGACCGACGAGGTGTGCGAGCGGGCGCTGGGCGCGCTGCGCGAGGTGCTGACCGAACCGCTGACCAGGGCCGCCGTCGTCGAACGGCTCGCCGAGGTCGGCGTGGCGCTCGACCCGGCCACGCCGGCTCCGTCCTACCTGCTCGCCTACGCCGCCAACCGGGGCGTGGTCTGCGCGGGCGAGTCGACCTACCGGCTGCTGTCCGACGCCGTGCCGGACCTGCCGCCCGACCTGCCCGAGCTGGCCCGCCGCTACCTGCGCGCCTACGGCCCCGCCACGGTCGACGACCTGGCCGCCTGGAGCGGTCTGCCCGTCGACCGGGTGCGCGCGGAGTTCCCCGCGGACGAGCTGGTGGAGGGCGGGCACGGCTGGCAGCTGCCCGCCGCCGACGCGCCCGACCCGGAGGGCACGGTGCGGCTGCTCGGCCCGTTCGACACCTTCCTGCTCGGCTACCGCGACCGGGACCTGCTGCTCGACCCCGCGCACGCGCCGCTGCTGCGGACCGCGGGCGGTGCGCCGGCGCCGCACGTCGTGGTGGACGGCCGGGTGCACGGCACGTGGCGGCGGCGCGACGGGAGGGTGGTGGTCGAGCAGTTCGGCCACATCCCGGTCTCCGAGCTGGACGTCGAGGTGGAGTCGGTGCTCGCCTGGAGCTGACGGGTCCGGTGGGTCCGGCGGGGGGGGGGGGGGGGGGCACCCCCCCCGGGGGGGAGGTCGGCCCGGACCGGCGCCTCAGCCGGTCCACCCGGGGTTCGCGGTCGGGCCGCCCGCGCGGGTCAGAAGCTCACCGTCGGGGAGTCGACGGCCCAGTACCAGTTGTTGTCGCCGTTGGCGAGCCGCCACGTCACGGTCATCCGCCGCGCGCCGGCCGGGACGGTCACCGGCACCGACTCGACCCGGGCGACCGCGTCGCCGGTGTGGGTCAGCACGGTCCGGGCGGCGCCGCCGTCGAAGGACACGGACACCGTGGCGGTCTCGGCGCCTTCCTTGCGGTAGTGCGAGACGAAGCCGACGGTCGCGCGCGTGCGGCCGGTCACGTCGTAGGCGGGTGAGACCAGGGCGCTGGTGAAGGTGCCGGTGCGGGTGCGGTCGGACCACTCGTCGGAGTCGGCGACGGCGAACACGCCGCGGGCGCGCACGTTGTTCTCGCGCCACTGGCCGGGTTCGGCGCGGGTCCAGAAGTCGTCGTTGGTGAAGGACCACCCGTGCCACTCGGTGACGCCGCCGGCGCCCATGCCGGTGTTGTCGATCCGCCACCCCGACGGCGGGGTGTCCGACCAGCCGAGCGCGCTCGTCGCCTCGTGCACGGCCGGTTTGAGCGCGACGGCGTCGAACGGGTCCGCGGTGGGCGTGCCCAGCGGCCGGCCGTCGAGGCCGGTGGTGGCGACGCCGAACCGCGCGAGGACGGTGGCGGCGACGTCGACGTTCTTCGGCGCGACGGCGGGCGTGCCCGGGGTGGCGCCCGGTCCGGTGTGGATGATCAACGAGGCGCGTTCGCCCGGTGTGCTGCCGCCGTGGCCGCCGGTGTCGGTGTGGCCGTGGTCGGAGGTGACGATGACGGTCCAGTCCTCCTGCGCGCGGGTCGGGCGCGCGGCGACGGCGTCGAGGACCTGCTTGATGCGCTTGTCCACGGCGGTGACGGCGTCGCGGTAGCAGGAGCCGGCCGCGCCGCAGCTGTGCCCGGCGGCGTCGACGTCGTCGAAGTGCAGGAAGCCGGCGTCGGCGTCGGTGGTGCGGATGTGCTGCGCGGCCCGGTCGGCGGTGGCCTGGTCGCCGCCGGAGGAGACGCGCAGGTCGACCTCGGCGCCGAAGATCGCCGTGCCGGCGCTCGTGGTGACCAGCGGCGCCCACGTGGCGATGGCGTAGGTGGACGTGGCCCGGTCGGCGCGCTCCAAGCGGGTCAGGAAGTCGGGGTGCTCGGCCAGCCGGTGGGACGTGCCCCACGAGTTGCTCGTGACGCCGTGCCGGTCCGGCCACGCGCCGGTGGCGATGGTCGCCCACCCCGGGCCGGACAGCGTCGGCGCCATCGGGTTGGCGTACAGCGAGGTCTTCGACGACGACCCGCCGGCGATCAGGCCGTCGAGGGCGGGGGCGTCGGCGACCGCGACGCGGTCGAGCATCAGACCGTCGACGCCGATGACGAGGACTTTGTCGGAGGTGGCGGCGATGGCGTTCGGCAGCGGGACGGCGGTCAGCGCGGCGAGCGCGAGACCGGTGACGGCGATGTGGCGCAGGGTGCGCACGCGCGTCTCCTTCGGAACTTGACTATACGAGTGGTGTTGATCGCCTCCTATGAGACCGCAAGAGGTTGGCGTGCCGGGTTAACGGTCCACCAACTTGTCAGTACAAGTAGCTGCGGTGATGACCGGCCCGGTATCGGCGCCCCTCCGTGGGGGAGATCGCGCGTCACCGCCGGCCGGGTGGGTGTGCCAGGTCCGCGGCGAACGGGAGCGTCGCCACAACCGTGCATAGCCGATCACCCGTGCGGGTAACCCGTGGTCACGGCAGTGCGGAGCTGCGGCCGGGGATGAGGTCGGCCGACGGCCCCGGGGTCGGGGCCGTGGTGCGGGCCCCCCACCCTGGCCACCACCCCCGGCCCCCCCCACCCCCA
>NZ_JBHWIE010000596.1:0-2928 GCF_042732085.1 Actinosynnema sp. NPDC059797 | reverse complement strand
GCACGACCTGGGGCGACAGCACGCCGTCGAGGACCTCGTCGCGCACCCGGGCACGCGTGGTGGCCACCTCCAGCGGTTGGCTGAGCGGGCAGGTGGCCAGGCCCGCGGCGGTGGCTTCCAGCAGCACGGCGCTCATGGCCTCGCCGGCGCGCAGCGTTGAAAGGCGGTCGTCCGACGAGGTGCCCAGCACCAGCACCAGCGCACCGTCCTCCTCCCACTCGCCCGCGGGCTCGTCGACCAGCAGGCCGCCGGGGAACTCCCGCAGCCGCAGGTCCCCGTGCCGCGGCACACCGCGCGGCGCGCTGGCCGCCGGCACCCCGTCGGAGTCGGCGTGCCGGCCGCTCCACGCCCGCAGCTCCCACCGGTAGGCGGGGTCGGCGTCCTGCCGGGCGGCTGCCTGCTCGATGGCGCCCGCCAGGTCGAGGAGGGTCCGCGAGCCGGTGATCCGGCGCAGGACGGCGTCCTGCTCGGCGGCCCGCTCCTCCAGCAGCAGCGACACCGCCCCGGGCACGTCCCACGTGGAGCAGTGCCGCCGGTCGGTGCGCCGCCGGGGGATGGCCGCGGCCATCGCGACCTCGGCCTCGGTGGGCTCGTGGCGGGCGAACTCCACGGCGGCGAGGTGGTCGGGTTCGGCGGGGTTGGGCATCCGGTGCACGATCGCCCGCCAGCCCAGGCCGGCCAGCGCGACGCGCAGGTGGTGCAGTGCGGCGCCGCAGCTGAGCAGCAGGTCCGCGCCGGTCGGGTCGGTCGCGGGGACCGCGCGGGTCCGGTCGGCGTACAGGTGTGCGCTGCGGTCGCCGATCCGCCACCTCCAGGGTTGCGTGTTGTGCACCGACGGCGCGCGGCACGCCAGTGCCACGGCGGCCCGGATCGTCTCCCGGTCGGGCTGGCTGCGGTCCATCCGCCTCACCTCCGCGTTCGTGTTCACCCCCGACCCTGCCCCGGCCGCGCGCGCGATCGCAGGGTCCGAGGTCCCGACCCATCAGGGACCAGTGGGACGACCAACGACTCTGGGGATCGCCCCCGTGCCGGACCAGGCTGGACGTGCCGGACCACGAGGAGGTCGAGACATGGGTGCCAGGGCGGGCACTGCCGCGAAGGGCTCGGCGCGTCAAGGGTTCTCCCGGTGCGAGCCGCCGGCCGACCGGGTCGAGGGCGTCGTCGCCGTGGTGTCCGCCGCGGTGGCGCTGCTGGGCCTGCCGGTCGTGGCGGCCATCGGGTCGCGGGCGTACGTGGCGCAGGCCGTGACCCGGGCCGACGACGACCACCGGCCCGCGCGCGCCCTCCTGACCGTCGAGGGCGTCGTGGCCACCGCGGCCGCCGTCGCCGGCGGGGTGTGGCTCGCGCTGGGCGGCGGCACGGCGTTGCTGTGCGTGCTGGCCCACTCGGCGCACACCCGTGCCCGGCGGCACCGGTCGGACGTCGAGCGGGCCGCGGTCGAGCCCGATTGGAGGAAGACGGCATGACCACGTACCCGGTGCGCGTGCACGCGCAGGTGGACCCCGAGCTGAACCGCTGGTTGTGGCTGGTCAAGTGGCTGTTGGTGATCCCGCACTGCGTCGTGCTGGCGTTGCTGTGGCCGGCGTTCGCGCTGGTGGGCCTGGCGGCATTCGTCATGATCCTGGCCACCGGCCGCTACCCCCGGACCCTGTTCGACTTCGCGCTCGGCGTGCTGCGCTGGACCTGGCGGGTGGCGTACTACTCGTTCGGCGCGCTGGGGACCGACCGGTACCCGCCGTTCAGCCTGGGCGCGGAGCCGGACTACCCGGCGACGCTGGACATCGCCTACCCCGAGCGCCTGTCGCGCGGGCTGGTGCTGGTGAAGTGGCTGCTGGCCGCACCGCACCTGCTGGTCGTCGCCGTGTTCCTCGGTGGCGGCGGCTACCTGGCCTTCCGCGCGGGCGAGTGGGCGTTCAGCCCGGCCGGCGGCCTGGTGGGGCTGTTCGTCCTGGTGGCCGGGGTGGCGCTGCTGTTCACGGGGCGTTACCCGCGCGGGGTGTTCGACTTCGTGCTGGGCATGGACCGCTGGGCGCTGCGCGTGGCGGCCTACGTCGGGCTGATGACCGACGCCTACCCGCCGTTCCGGCTCGACACCGGCGGCGACGAACCCGGCGCCGCGGTCCTCGACACGCCCTCACCCGCGCCTGCTCGCACCGGTGGCACCGCCGGGCGCGTGGTCCCCGCGGTGCTCGGTGTCCTGCTGCTGCTCGCCGGGGTCGGAGCGGCCGCCGCCGGCGCGCTCGGCCTGTGGGTCGACCAGACCCGGCGCGACGCCGACGGCGTGATCACCACGCCCGCCCAGCACCTGCACAGCGAGGGCTACGCCCTGGAGCTCGGCACCGCCGAGCTGAACTGGACCGACGCCGGCTGGGCGGTCGGCGAGGACTGGCTGGGCCGCATCGGCATCCGGGCCGACCGCGACGTGTTCGTGGGCATCGGTCCGACCGGGGACGTCGCCCGCTACCTGGCGACCGTGGAACGCGACCGGGTCGAGGGGTTCGGCGCCGACGTGCTCTACCGGCACACCGCCGGCACCGCGCCCGCCACCGCCCCGCACCACGAGTCGTTCTGGGTCGTCTCGGGCTACGGCGACCTGACCTGGGTCGCCCGGCCCGGCCACTGGACCGCCGTGGTGATGAACGCCGACGGCTCACGGGTCGTCGACACCCCCGTGACCGCCACGGCGACCCTGCCCGCCCTCGCCCCCGTCGCCTGGTCGCTGCTGGGCGCGAGCGTGGTCCTGCTGTTCCTCGGCGGCGGGCTCGTCCTGTTCGCCGCCACCCGCACCACCCGACCCCGTGGAGGAAGCCGTGCGTGAGCCCGTCGTCGCCTCGCTGATGACCCGCGAGGTGGTCAGTGCCGCCCCCGGCACGCCGTTCAAGGAATTGGGCTGGAGGCTGCGCGAGGGCGCTTGCGGCGCCGTGACGG
>NZ_JBHWIE010000595.1:0-2956 GCF_042732085.1 Actinosynnema sp. NPDC059797 | reverse complement strand
GTCACGTACCCCGCGAGGAGGTCCCCGCCGTCGTCCACCCGCACCGCCCCACTGTCGACCACCGCCGCGGGCGGCGCCACCGGGTTGTCGGCGCGGCTACCAGTACTGGTGCCGCTGCCCGTCGGTGTCGGCGACGAAGACGACCGCGTCGGCGCCGTCGAGGTCCGCCGGGTCGAGCGGGAGGTGTCCGGGCACGATCGGTTCGCCCTTGCGGGTCGACGGCGGGAGCGCGGCGCGCAGGGCCGGCGCCGGGAACAGGGCGCGGCGGGTGGTCGCACCGGCCAGCGCGTGCTGGAGCGTGCCCGGTTCGCTGCGGGGGTTGGCGTCGGTCGCCACGAACGCGTAGCGCTCGCCGAGGGCGACCGCGACCAGCGCGCCGGCGCTGCCCCAGCCCGCCTCCTCCGGGCCGAACCGCATGCGGGACGGCGTGCGCTGCAGGTGCACGTTGTGCGCGAACACCAGGGTCGGGCCGCGCCGCCGCTCCCGGGCGACGATGGCGAGCAGGTTCTCGGCCATCATCTCGGCGCGCAGGCTGATCAGGGCCGCGATGCGGTCGGGCGCGGGGGTGGCCATGGCCGCGTGGTAGCGCAGCAGGCCCAGGGCGGTGCGCGCGTGCGCGAGGGCGTGGTCGTAGCCGGCCGGGTCGGCGGGGCGCAGGACGGGGGCGGCGCGGCGCAGGGCGCTGGCGAGGTCGTCGGCGATGACGCGCAGGGCGCGGGCGCGGGCGGAGTCGCCGATGGACGCCGCCGGGTCGTACATGGCGGCCGGGTTGGTCCAGGCCTCGTCCGCGTCCGCGTCGAGCAGCGCGTCGAGGTCGCGGACCGACGCGGGGCGCAGCGCCGGGGGCAGGTGGTGGGTGACCGCGGACAACGCGTGTCGCGGACCGGGCGCGCCGGCGGTCTCGGTCGGCGCGTCGAAGCCGTGGAAGCGGACCTGGTCCCGCGGCGCCCGGCCGGCGTTGTGGGCGCGGAGCAGCTCGACGAGTTCGCGGTTGCCCGGCACGGCGCCGAACGAGTGGCTGAACCCGGTCGCGAGCACGGCGTCGACATCCGCCGTCCCGCCGGTCACGTAGTCGTCGACGACGGAGGCGGCGAAGAAGTCGGTCTCCAGCGCGATCGACCTGAACCCGCGTTCGACGAGGTGGACGAGGACCTCGTTGCGCAGCAGCGGGAACGCCTCGATCCCGTGGGTCGGCTCGCCCAGGGCGAGCAGGGCGGGCGGCTCGGCCCGCGCGGCGAGCAGGTCGTCGAGGGCGCGGCCCAGGTCGGCCGGGTCGTCGAGTTGGCGGCCGAGGGCGCGCAGTGCTGCGGAAGTGGACATGGAACACCCCTGTTCGGAAGGACCTGCCATTGACCGTATCGTTGAAGGTTCGAGTGAAACTTCCCCGAGGACGACCTGGGGTTTCGGGGTGAAAACCTCAATCGGAGGTGCGCGCTGCGACCCGTCGACCTGGCCCGCGAGCACGGGTTGTCCGCTCAGGCGGTCCGCAACTACGACGACGAGGGCGACCTCCCGCCGACCGGGCGCAGCGAGGCCGGCCACCGGCGCTACACGCCCCTGCACGCGCAGGCCCTGCGCGCCTTCCTCGCGCTGCGCGCGGGGCACGGTCACCGACGGGCGGTGGAGGTCATGCGCGCGGTCAACCGGGGCGACACCGAGTCCGCCTACCGGCTCATCGACGCCGCGCACGTCGCGCTGCTCGCCGAGCGCGACACCCGCGCCGAGGTGGCGGCGGCCCTGGGCGGCCTGTCCACCGCGACGCCCGAGCCGGTCCGCGGCCGGCCGCTGACCGTGGGCGAACTCGCGCGCCGGCTCGGCGTGCACCCGGCGACGCTGCGCACCTGGGAGACCGCGGGCGTCCTGCGCCCCGGGCGAGACCGGGTGACGGGCCACCGCGAGTACGGGCCGGACTGCGTGCGCGACGCCGAGGTGGCCCGGCAGTTGCGCCGGGGAGGCTACCCGCTGCGCAAGGTCGCGCGGTTCGTCGACTCGCTGCGCGAGGCGGGCGGCGCGGACGCGTTGGGCGACTTCCTCGACTCCTGGCAGGACCGGCTGACCAGGCGCAGCCGGGACCTCCTCGCCGGCGCGGCGCGGCTCGACGCCTACCTCACCCTGCTCGACGGCCGGCCCCCGGCCGAGGGCGAGCCCTCCGCCCGGCGGTGACCCGGCGCCACCGGCCCGGCTGGCACCGGCCCGGACGGCACCGGCCGACCGGCGATACTCGCACCATGAGCAGCCACCCCGGTCCCACGCCGGTCGAACACGTCGTGGACAGTCCGCTCAAGGCCCAGTTCGAGGCGTTCGTCGACCAGCACCGCGCGGCCCTCCACGACTGCCTCGACGGGCTGACCGAGGAGCAGGCGCGCAGGTCGCTCGTCGCCTCGCGCACGACCCTGCTCGGCCTGGTCAAGCACGCCGCCTTCGTCGAGCGGGTCTGGTTCGACGAGGCGGTGACGGGCCGCTCCCGCGCGGAGATCGGCATCCCCGCGACCCCGGACGAGTCGTTCGCGCTGACCGAGGAGGACTCGATCGAGTCGGTGCGCCGGGACCACCGGGAGGCCTGCGCCGCGTCCCGCGCGGCCACGGCCGGCCTCGGCCTGGACGACGTGCTGCCGGGGAACCGGCGCGGGCCGCTCCCGCTGCGGTGGGTCTACCTCCACGTGCTCCGGGAACTGGCCCAGCACTGCGGCCACGCGGACATCCTGCGCGAGCAGGTCCTCGGCGGGGCCTGAGGGGAGCCGCCCGCCGGACCCGCCGTCGCCGGACCTCCGGCGGGCGACGTCACCGGGCCGGTCGGTCGCCCGCCGAGGCGCCGACCCCGCCCCGGAGGACCGCCGCGCTCAGGTCGTCGACGGTGATCGGGCGACCGGGCAGGGCGCTGTCGGGTCGGGCGCTGTCGGGTCGGGCGCTGTCGGGCCGGGTGTCGCCCGGCCGCGCGCGCAGGCCGTCCAGCACG
>NZ_JBHWIE010000594.1:0-2967 GCF_042732085.1 Actinosynnema sp. NPDC059797 | reverse complement strand
GCGCTGAACTACGCCTTCGACGTCACCCCCGCCGACCTGGTCACGGCCATCATCACCGACGAGCGGACGATCAGTGGAAAACCGCTGGGCTGACCCGGGCGCGGACCCCCTCGACGCCTGCGTGCACGCCTCCCGGCTGCTCGGCCGCGAACCGTCGCTGGTCCTGCACGGCGGCGGCAACACCTCGGTCAAGGCGGTCGTCACCGACCTCACCGGCCGCGAGGTGGACGTGCTGCACGTCAAGGGCAGCGGCTGGGACCTGGCGGACATCGAACGCGCCGGGTTCGCGCCCCTCAGGCTCGACCGCCTGCGCGAGCTGCTGACCGTGCCCGACCTGCCCGACGGCCGGATGATGAACGAGCTGCGGTGCGCCCTGCTCGACGCGAGCGCGCCGGACCCCAGCGTCGAGACCCTGCTGCACGCGCTCCTGCCGCACCCCGTCGTGCTGCACACCCACGCCGACGCCGTGATCACGCTGACCAACCTGCGCGAACCCCTCGCGGCGGAGGTCTTCGGCGATCGCGTCGTGGTCGTCCCCTACGTGATGCCGGGTTTCGCCCTCGCCCGGACGTGCGCCGAGCTGTTCGCCGAACGCGCCGACGAGCGCACGATCGGCGTGGTCCTGATGAACCACGGCCTGTTCACCTTCGGCGAGGACGCCGAACAGGCATACACCCGGCACGTCGAGCTGGTCAGAGCCGCAGAGGAGCGCCTGGCGCGGCACCGACCCGCCCGCGCGACCGCGTCCCTGCCCCGCGCCGACCCCCGCGACCTCGCCGCCCTCCGCCGGGAGATCTCGGCGACCGCGGGTCACCCGATGATCGTCACCAGGCACACCGACCCCGCCACCGCGGCCTTCGTCGCCCGGCCCGACCTGGCCGACGTGGCGACCCGGGGCCCGGCGACACCCGACCACGTCATCCGCACCAAGCGGGTGCCGCTGGTCGGCCGGGACGTCGAGGGCTACGCCGCCGAGTACCGCCGCTACTTCGAGCGGCACGCGCGGCGAGGTTTGACCATGCTCGACCCGGCGCCCCGCGTCGTGCTCGACCCCGAACTCGGCATGCTCACCGCCGGCCGGCGGGCCAAGGACGCCGACATCGCCCGCGACATCTACGCGCACACCATCGACGTCATCGAGCACGCCGAGGAACTCGGCGGGTACCGCGCCCTGCCGCCGGGCGACCTGTTCGAGATGGAGTACTGGGAGCTGGAGCAGGCCAAGCTCCGCCTGGCGGGCCCACCGGCCGAGTTCACCGGCGAGGTCGCCCTCGTCACCGGCGCCGCCTCCGGCATCGGCCGGGCGTGCGCCGACGCGTTGCGCGCCAGGGGCGCGTGCGTGATCGGCCTGGACCTCACCCCGACCGAGAGCCGCACCGACCACCTGGGCCTCCGGGTCGACGTCACCGACGCGGCGGCGGTGGAGGACGCGATCGCCCGCGGCGTCGAGCGGTTCGGCGGGCTGGACGTCGTGGTCGCCTCCGCCGGCGTGTTCCCCGGCAACACCCCCATCGCCGACCTCGACGCGGACTCGTGGCGGCGCACCATGGCGGTCAACGCCGACGCCACCGCGATGCTCTTCCGCGCCGTGCACCCGTTCCTGCGGCTGGCGCCGCGCGGCGGCCGGGTCGTGGTCATCGCCTCGAAGAACGCGCCCGCGCCGGGTCCGGGCGCCGCCGCGTACTCGGCGTCGAAGGCCGCGGTCACCCAGCTGGCCAGGGTCGCCGCCCTGGAGTGGGCGTCGGACGGCATCCGGGTCAACGCGGTCCACCCCGACGCGGTCTTCGACACCGGGCTGTGGACCGAGGAGGTCCTCGCCCAGCGCGCCGCGCACTACGGCATCGGCGTCGAGGCCTACAAGCGGCGGAACCTGCTGGGCGCGGAGGTCACCAGCGCCGCGGTCGGCAGGCTCGTCGCGGAGCTGTGCTCGGACACCTTCGCCTGCACCACCGGCGCCCAGGTGCCCGTCGACGGCGGCAACGACCGGGTGGTGTAGACCAGCGGCCCGCTGTTCGCCGGCTGTTCGCCCCGGCGCGACCATCGGCGGGTTGACGGTGCGCTCCCGGGCCGCGACCCTCGTCACCGGCCGGTTGACCTCCGCACGACCGGCCCCGACGCTCGTGCCGCTCGACACCGGATGGAGAGCATGCTCGCCGTGACCGCCAAGACGACGGACCGGACCCGAACCACCCCGAGGAAACTGCTGACCGCGCTGGTGGGCGCCACTCTGCTGGCCGTCCTCGTGCCCGGGGTCGCCTGGGCAGAACCCCCGCAGGCGCTGCCCGCGAGCGCCGCCGCCGCCGACGCCAAGTGGCAGCCGGCCTTCGACTACGACACCGACGGCTGCTACCCGACCCCGGCCATCTCGCCGACCGGGGCGATCGCGACGGGCCTGAACAACTCCGGCGCCCTCAACGGCCAGTGCCGCGACCAGTCCGACCTGGACAACACCAACTCGTACTCGCGCTCCAAGTGCAACAACGGCTGGTGCGCCTACCTCTACGACCTCTACTTCGAGAAGGACCAGGCCGTGCCGGGCCTCGACTGCTGCGGCCACCGGCACGACATCGAGCACGTCGTCGTGTGGGTCAGCAACGACCAGGCGCAGTACGTCTCCACCTCGGCGCACGGCAAGTACTCGACCTACCCGCGCTCCCAGGTCTCCTGGGAGGGCACGCACCCCAAGATCGTCTACCACAAGGACGGCTGGAGCACGCACTGCTTCCGCCTCGCGAGCTCGACCGAGCAGCCGGAGAACCACTACGGCACCTGGCAGTACCCGGACCTGGTCAGCTGGGACCACTTCCCGCCGGGCATCCGGGACATCCTCGTGAACGCCGACTTCGGCAGCGCGAGCCTGGCCATCAAGGACGGCGCGTTCAACCACAACCTCGCCCAGGCCAAGCCGAGCGGCATCCCGTTCGACCCGAACGCCTGACAATCGGCGAAGACCGCCACCGGGAGCCG
>NZ_JBHWIE010000593.1:0-2969 GCF_042732085.1 Actinosynnema sp. NPDC059797 | reverse complement strand
GCGCTGTCGAACACGACCACCCGCACCGAGCCGTCCTCGCGCAAGGCGGTCAGCAGGGATCGCAGGTCGGCCATGAGCGCGACGTCCAGCACGTTGACCGGCGGGTTGTCGATCGTGACGCGGGCGACGCCGGCTTCGACGGCGACCCGGAGGGTCGGGTAACTGCTGTGGACCACGAGGGCACTCCTGTACGCGTCTGGCAGGCATCCGGGTTTTCGATGTATACCTGAGCTTCAGCCGGACCGCCGCCCGCGTCAATAACGCACTTCGAACACCCCAAGTATCCTGGAGGATACCGTCGTGACCACTTCCGAAACCGGCACCGACGCCACCTACCGGTCCATCGCGGGCAGTGGGAGCGTCTTTCGGGCCGATTGCCCCAGCCGCCCGATCCTCGACCAGATCGCCGACAAGTGGTCGATGATGGCCATGGCCGCGCTCGAAGAACCGCGCCGGTTCAACGAGATCAAGCGCCGCCTCGAAGGCGTCACCCAGCGGGTCCTGACGCGGACCCTGCGCCGCCTGGAGCGCAACGGGATGATCGAGCGCCGCGTCCTGCCGACCTCACCGGTCGGGGTCGAGTACTCGCTGACCCCGCTCGGCGAATCCCTGCGCGAGCCGTTCGGCCGGCTCTACGACTGGACGGTCGCCCACTCCGACGAGATCCGCGCGCGTCAGGTCGACTACGACGGGCGCGCCGGGGAGTGAGCGTTCGGCGTCAGGTTGGTTGGCTTCGAGTCACTGGCTTGGAGTCGACCAAGCACGAGTCACTGACCCAAAGTCAACGACTGTTAAAATGGGATGCCTGAACGCACAGAGGAGCAGGACGTGCCGCCGACCACCCCGACCCGTCGCCGGGCAGCCGCGACCCTGACGCGGGAGAAGGTGCTCGCCGCCGCGAGGGCCCTGTTCATGTCCTCGCCGTACGCCGAGGTGAAGGCGGGCGACATCGCCAAGGCCGCGGGCGTCGCGCACGGCCTGGTGTTCCACCACTTCGGCAGCAAGCAGGGCCTGTACCGGGAAGTGCTGTGCCAGATCGGCCGCGAGGTGCTCGCCCTGCACGTCACGGACCCCGCCATCCCGATGGTCGAACGCGTCAGGCGGTCCCACGCCGCGCACCTGACGTACCTGGCCACCCACCGCGACGTGGCGCTGAACCTCATCCTGCGCGCACCCGGACCGGAGGTCGAGCAGTTCGACGACATCCGCGACCGCGGGAGCCGCGCGCTCTGCGAGAACCTGGGCCTGGACTTCGACCGCCCCGCGGTCCGCCTGGTCGCGCGGCTCCACACGACGGCGGCCAACCAGCTCGCCAGGGACTACCTCGACGGCGGCCACGGGTACGACGCCGAGGTGATCGTGGAGATGTTGATGAAGGTGCTGGTCGGGGCGCTGCGCGCCGCGCAGGCCGCCGACCCCGGGCTGGACGTCGAACCCGTCGTCCGCGCGCTGGAGACCTCCTAGCGCCCGTTCCCGGGCAGCGCACGTCGTCGCCCCCGGACCGCCCTGCGGAACGATGTGGCGCCATGGCGTCCATCGCGTTGTTCCACTCCGTCCTCGGCCTGCGGCCGGCCGAACTCCTCGCCGCCGAGCGGCTGCGTCGCGCCGGGCACGAGGTCGTCGCGCCCGACCTCTTCGGCGGCGAGACCGCCGCCACCCTCGACCAGGGGTTCCGGCTGCTCGACCGGATCGGCTGGGCGACCGCGGTCGAGCGCGCCCGCCAGGGCATCGCGGACATGCCGGACGAGACGGTGCTCGCCGGTGTCTCCATGGGCACGGGTGTCGTCTCCGACCTCTGGCCCGAGCGCCCCGCGACCGCCGGCGTCCTCCTCCTGCACGCCGCCGCCGACCTCCCCGCCGCCGTCCGGCCGGGTCTCCGGGTCCAGTTGCACGCCGCCGAACCGGACGACTTCGCGCCGCCCGAGCGCGTCGCCGCCCTTCGCCTGGCCGCGCGGCGGGCGGACGTCGAGCTGGAGGTCTTCCGCTACCCGGGCGCCGGCCACTTCTACACGGACCCCGACCTCCCCGACCACGACCCGGCCGCGGCCGAGCTGACCTGGCGCCGGGTGCTGGAGTTCCTCGGCTGAGCCGACCGGCCCGCGCGCCCGGAGGAGGGCCGCACCGGGCCGAGTTGTCATGCAAGCCCTCACTTGCCTATTGTGGGGTCATGGCGGACGACCTCTTCAAGGCGCTGGCCGACCCCACCCGCCGGCGCATCCTCGACGGGCTGGTGGAACGCGACGGCCAGACGCTGTTCGAGATCTGCGCGCGACTGTCCACCCGGCACGGCTCGGAGCTGACGCGCCAGGCGATCAGCCAGCACCTGGCCGTGCTGGAGGCGGCGGGACTGGTCCGCTCGCGCCGCGAGGGCCGCTACAAGTTCCACGACCTGAACACCGAACCGCTCGAGCACGTCGTGACTCGATGGCTCAAGCCGAAACCACCGGAGAACACCCCATGAGGATCCACCTGACCAGCGTCTTCGTCGACGACCAGGACAAGGCGCTGCGCTTCTACACCGACGTGCTGGGCTTCGTGAAGAAGACCGAGGTCCCGCTGGGGGCGGACCGGTGGCTGACCGTGGTCTCGCCGGAGCAGCCGGACGGCCCCGAACTGCTGCTGGAGCCCGACGGCCACCCCGCGGCCAAGCAGTACAAGGAAGCGCTGCTCGCGGACGGCATCCCGGTCGCCGCGTTCGCCGTGGACGACGTCCGCGCGGAGTTCGACCGGCTGCGCGGCCTCGGCGTGGTGTTCACCCAGGAGCCGCTGGAGATGGACACCGTCGTCACCGCCGTGCTGGACGACACCTGCGGCAACCTGATCCAGATCGTCCAGCACAAGTAGGACCGGCCCGGTCACCGTCCCGACCCGGGCCTGCGGTCGGGGAGGTTACCGGTGTCGGCGGCCTCCGGGTGCGGGACGTGTGGACGGGTGGGGTGGCGGACGAGGGGTGCTCCACGCCACCCGTC
>NZ_JBHWIE010000592.1:0-2970 GCF_042732085.1 Actinosynnema sp. NPDC059797 | reverse complement strand
GCCACCGGGCACGGCGCGGCCTCGACCACCTCGTGGCTGACCGAGCCGAGCAGCGCCCGGCGCACCGCGCCCCGACCACGGCTGCCGACGACCAGGAGGGACGCCTCGGCGGACGCGGCGAGCAGCGCGTCCGCCGGCGGGCCCGCGGCGGCCACCAGCCGGCTCGGCACCCCGGGGTGCGACCGCGCGCACTCCTCGGCCGCCCGGCCCCACGCCTCGCGCGGCGCGCCCTCCCCGGCCGCGTCCGCCGCGTCGTCGGAGGCGTGCACGACCACCACCTCGCTGCCGTGCCCGGCCGCGAACCGGAACGCGAACCGGACCGCCCGGTCGCCCACCCCGGACCCGTCCGCGCCGACCACCACCGGCCCGCGGTCGCGCCGCTCGTCGGCGGAGGCCTCCTCGCGGACCACCACGACCGGCCACGGGCAGGACCTGGTGAGCCGGTCCGCGGTGGACCCGAGCAGGAACCGGGCGACCCCGCCGTGCCGGGCGTGCCCGACCGCCACCAGGGCCGCCCGGTCCGCGGCCAGGACCACGGCGTTCGCCGGGTCGCCCGACAGGACCTCGGTGCGCACCTCGACGCCCGTCGCCCCGGCGCAGCGCCGGGCGAGCCCGTCGAGCACGTCCCGGGCCCACCGCCGCGCCGGTTCCTCGACCGCGGCGGGGTCGACGGCGCCGATGTCCAGGGGCGCGTTCGGGTAGACCTGCGCCTGGACGGGCCACCGCAGGCCGTGCACCAGCACCAGGGGCAGGTCGAACGCCGCCGCCTGCCGGGCGGCCCACAGCGCGGCGCGCTCCGACACCGCGGTCCCGTCGACGCCGGCCACCACCGCGTCACCACCCGGCCCGGTCACGACGCCCCTCCCCCGCCCACCCGACCGGGTCTCCGGTACCGGTGGGTGACCACCGCGCCGACGACACCGGCCACGACCACCACGGCACCGACCACGGCGGCGGTGACCGGGTGGGGCCGGTGGTCGAGCAGGACGGGTGAGCACAGCAGCCACAGCCCCGACACCGCGACCACCAGGCTCAGCCAGGCGGCGCGCGCGGGTGCCAGCGAGCGGACCAGGGACAGCAGCGCGATCACCGCGCCCAGTGCCACGTCGTGCCACCACCGGGGGCCGTCCTGGGTGAACGGCGCGACGGCCGCCCACAGCCCGGCCAGGACCGCGACACCGCTCGCGGCGCTCGCCACCACGGGTTCGCGCGCCCCGCTGTCGGCGATCACCCCGTAGGGATCGGCGGGCCGCGGGCCGAGCGGTGGGCCGGGTCGCGGTCCGGGCGGCGGGTCCTGGCTGCGTGTGGTCATGCCGCGCCTCCGTCCTGTCGACGGTGGGCTTCCCCGCGTTCCCCGGTCGAACCCGCCGCCGCGACCTGCGGCGCTTGACCTTGTGGCAACCACAAGGTCGACCATGGTCGCGTGTTGTCCATCGGTGAGTTCAGCGAGATGTGCCACCTGTCGCCGCAGGCGCTGCGGTTCTACCACGCCAAGGACCTCCTGGTGCCGGCCGAGGTCGACGAGCGGACCGGCTACCGCGGGTACTCGTTCGACCAGGTCGAGCAGGCCGTGTTGATCACCGCCCTGCGCGGCGCGGGGATGAGCGTCGACCTGGTCCGGCGCGTGCTCGACGAGCCCGACGCCGCGCTCGACCTGCTGCGCCGGCACGAGGAGGAGGTCCTGCGCCTGCGGCGGGCCCAGGACGAGGCGATCGACGACGCGCGCCGGCTGTTCGGCTCGCCGCCGGAGGTGCGGCGCCGGCACGTGCCCGCGATGACCGTGGTGTCGACGCCGGTGCCCGGCCCCCCGGCCGCCCGGGACCGGTACGACTGGGCGGAGTCGGACGCCGCCACCACCGCGGCCGTCCGGCACCTGGTCGAGGCCGTGGAGTCGTGCGGGGCGGTGGTGGCCGGGGCGCCGTGGCGGACGTGGGCGATCGAGACGCCCGAGCAGAAGCGGCGCGGCATGACCGCGGAGGGGCCGCACTGGCTGGTGAAGGTCCCGGTCGAGACGGGCGGGGCGGCGCTCGCGGGCCTGCCGGACGACGTCGAGGTGCAGGGCTTCGAGGCCCGGGAGGAGCTGTCGATCCTCATGCCGGGCCGGAGTTCGATGGCCAAGTTCGGCACCGCGTTCTCGCGCCTGGTCTCGCACCCCCTCGACGACGCCTACGTCGACGTGTCCTGCCTGCGGTACGTGCTGCACGAGGACGGCGTGGAGACCGCCGTGGCGATCCGCGAACTGGACGGGCCCGACGACGTGGCCGGAGACGTGACCGAAGACGTGACGTGACGGCGTCGATATCCGCCCTTTCGCGCAAGGGCGTGAACAACCGAACGGGCAGCGGAATGGAGCGCCCCCGGCCGGAAATACCCGGATCGGATCGAATTCCGGTCAGGACCCGCGACCGGGGACGCGGAGCGGGAAGTGGATCACCTCTCGTGCCTGGGCCGTTCGGAGGAGGCGATCCGTTGGTCCGGACGGGTGCACGCGACCGCGCGCAACCCCTTTTCCGAAGAATGTGACCCCTAATCAATACCGAGGACCACAGAAATGTCGGGCACTCGCACCGATATTGCTTGACACACCCCCGCGCCGTCCTCAGCATGAGATGCGGAACACACCGGAAGGCCGGTTTCGAAGAATCGTTCTTGCGAGTACTTGGGGGTCTGCACGTGAAGTTCCAACGAGCCACGCTGGTCGGCGGTCCGACCGAGCTGCCCGAGGTGGAGCGGGTGTGCGAGGTGTCGAACCTCGACGACAAGGTGAAGATCAGCTACGGCGCCGGCTACGAGCACTTCAGCCACACCGGCGAGTTCCGCAGCCAGGGCGGTGAGACGCTCGCCGTGTTCGCCTGGTCCGGGCGGACGCGCATCGCCGAGTGACCGCGCGGTGGGGGGGGGGGCCGGGCCGCGCGCGGGGGCGCCCCCCCCCCGGGGCGCGCCCCCGGCGGGGCCGGGGGGCGCCCCCCC
>NZ_JBHWIE010000591.1:0-2979 GCF_042732085.1 Actinosynnema sp. NPDC059797 | reverse complement strand
GGCGTACCCGGCGTGCTGAACACCTTGAACCGGGTGCCGGAATTCCCGTACGCCCAACTCGGCACCTCGACGGTGAACCCGTC
Source organism: Actinosynnema sp. NPDC059797 (assembly GCF_042732085.1). NCBI lineage: Bacteria > Bacillati > Actinomycetota > Actinomycetes > Pseudonocardiales > Pseudonocardiaceae > Actinosynnema > Actinosynnema sp. NPDC059797. The sequence goes on along the minus strand of NZ_JBHWIE010000591.1, from coordinate 2,896 downwards.
GAGTTCCGACAGTGCCTCCTGTGGCGACATCACGTCGTTCCTCTCGACAGCGCGAACACCGGTCGAGACGGACGATAGTGCGGCTTGTAACGTTTCACAACAGTGTCCGGTACGGATGCCCGAGTTGGGCTGCAGCGTTTTCGCGCCCTGCTACGCTCCTGCGAACACCGGGTTCCTTGACGTTTCAGTCGGTATCCGGTCGGTAGCGGAGGGAGAGGTGCCGCAGTGGCCGCGCCGAGCATGAAAGACGTAGCCGCGCACGCGGGAGTGGCGCTGGGCACGGTGTCGAACGTGCTCAACCACCCGGAGATGGTGACCGAGCGCACCCGCAAGCGCGTGCTGGACGCCATCGCCGAACTGGGCTTCGTGCGCAACGAGTCGGCCAGGCAGTTGCGCGGTGGCACCAGCCGCACCCTCGCCTACGTGGTGCTCGACACCCGCAACCCGTTCTTCACCGACGTGGCCGCCGGCGCCCAGCAGGTGGCGGACGAGGCGGGCCGCGCGCTGTTCCTGTGCGACGGCGGCGAGGACGCCGTGCGCCAGGCCAACTACCTGGACCTGCTCGAGCAGCAGCGCGTGGAGGGCATCCTCATCACGCCGGTGGTGGCGGACGACCCGCGCATCACCGCCGTGGTGGCCCGGGGCACGCCGGTCGTGGTCGTCGACCGGGGCGCGGGCCCGGACCGCTGCTCGGTGTCGGTCGACGACGTGCTCGGCGGCGACCTCGCCGTCTCCCACCTGCTCGACGCCGGCCACCGCCGGATCGCCTTCATCGGCGGCCCCCGCGCCATCGGCCAGGTCGCCGACCGCATCGCGGGCGCGGAACAGGCCCTGGCCCGCGCCGACGCCGAACCCCTGACCGTCCTGGAGACGGCGCGGCTCGACGTGGCCGAGGGCAGGCGGGCCGGTGAACGCCTGGCGGGCCTCCCGGCCGCCCGCCGCCCGACCGCGGCCTTCTGCGCCAACGACATGCTCGCGCTGGGGCTGTTGCAGCAGGCGGTCCGCCTCGGCCTGCGGGTGCCGGAGGACTTGGCGATCGTGGGCTACGACGACATCGAGTTCGCCGCGGCCGCCGCGGTGCCGCTCACGTCGGTGTCCCAGCCCCGGCAGCTGCTGGGGCGGACGGCGGCGGAGCTGCTGCTGGCCGAGGCGCGGGACCCGGACGGGCACGAGCACGAGAACCGGGTGTTCGAGCCCGAGCTGGTGGTGCGGGAGTCCACGCGCATCCGGCCGCTGGGCGGGGCGGCCTGACCAGAGGGTGGTGCCCCGGTCAGGAGTCGAGCGGTTTCAGCAAGGGGAGCGGGTAGAACGTTTCTGCGGGCAGGCGCTCCACACGCCCATCCTCGACGACGTTCCAGCCCAACCACCGCCAGGCTTCCTTGGTGCAACCGATGATCTCGTTCTTCTTGGCGTTGTAGACGGCCAGTTCACCTTGGGGGAAGAAGGCGAAGGTCAGACCGGTGTCCTGACCGGTGGCGTTCCAGACTCGGATGTCGTTGCTGCTGCTGGTGAGGATGCGGGTTCCGTCTGGTGACCAGGCTCGGAATCCGGCAGGGGCGGTCAGGTAGTAAATGAGTTGTCCGGTGGTGGCGTCCCATATGCGACGCCCGGTGAGGATGCGGGATCCGTCCGGTGACCACGTCGCCGCATGAACCAGGCTCGTGTCACCGGTGAAGTGGCGAAGGCGGGGTTCGTTGGCAGAGCCTGTTCTTGCGATGTGTGCGCTCGGCGCAATGAACGACCCGGAACCAGCATTCGGTGGCGGAGTGCAGTTGAGCAGTTGTGTCCGGTAGGTGTCCGCACGATCGAAGTCGACACCGTCGATTCCACACCCGCGAGCGGTGCGTCCGGGTTCGCCCGGCCGGTGGCAGGGCCGTCCTGCTCGGAACCCCGGGTGGTGCCGCCGCACGCGGCGGTGGCCAGCACGGCCGCCATCGCGAGGGCGATCAGGCCGGTGCGCTTGGGCTGGGACATGGCTGTTCCTTTCACGGCGGGGACTCCGTCGTCGCTGGGATCCGCTGGTCAGGTCGGTCGGCGCCGCCACCGGTCACGGGCCAGGGCGACCGCGTTGGGCACCACGACCGAGGCGATGAGCAGCCCGCCGGTGACGACGTTGAGCGCGTCGGCGGCGACGTCGGCGAGCTGGAGGGCGTTGCGGACGGCGCCGAGCAGCAGCACGCCGGCCAGCACGCCGAGCAGGGTGCCGCGACCGCCGAAGGTGGACACGCCGCCGAGCAGGACGGCGGCGACCACCGCCGGCTCCAGGCCCGCCGCGTTGTCCGCCCGCGCGCTGGCGAACCGCAGCGTCCAGTACACGCCGGCCAGGCCGGACACCGCACCGGACGCGACAAACAGCCAGAACTTGACGCGGGCGACCCGGATGCCGGCGAAGGCGGCGGCCTCGGCGTTGTCGCCCATCGCGTAGAAGGAGCGGCCGAACGGCGTGGCGTGCAGCACGACGCCGAACACCACCGCGAGCGCCGGCACGACGACCACCGCCCACGGCACGGCGCCGCCCGAGACCGCGGCGCCGGTCCAGCCGACCGGGAAGTCGGCCACCGCCTGGTCGCCCAGCACCACGAACGCCGGGCCCCGGTAGGCGGCGAGCGTGCCGATGGTCACCGCGAGCGAGGGCAGCGCGAACCGGGTCACGAACACCCCGTTCACCGCGCCCAGCACTGCGCCGAGCAGCACGGCCAAGACCACGATCAGCTACTTGGTGACGTCGCGGACCTCCAGCAGGGGAGCCGCGCGCTTCGGGTCCATTCGGCACCTCCGGCAGTGAAATGTTTCAAAGCGGTGATGCAGCGCGAGGTTGGGGGAATTCGAAAGGAGAGGCCAACGGTTCTTGCGCAACGTTCCAACCGCAGCTGCGGCCCGGGGCGCCGCGGGTCGT
>NZ_JBHWIE010000590.1:0-3002 GCF_042732085.1 Actinosynnema sp. NPDC059797 | reverse complement strand
CTTGCCGGGCTTGATCTGTCGGGCGAGCGCGCCGATGATCATACGGGCGACGATGAACCCGATATTGTCATCCTCGCGGTGGTCGTCAACTGTCGACCACGGAGTACCCGATCTTCCGGTGCGCAATCCCCCTGGCGCGGCCTCAGTGCCCGTTGGACGCCATGACCAGCAACATCAGCGACAGCAGCAGCTGGAGCAGGCCGACGGAGACGCCGACGACCGCGGTCCAGTCGAGGCGGTACTGGGTCTGGGTGGACATGGACAGCACGCCGAGGCCCACGGCGACCACCGCCACCGCCGCGCCGCCCGCCGGGATCGGCCAGCTGAGCAGGCTCAACCCCAGGGAGAGCGGCCCCAGCCAGGCGCCGCGCCCGGGACGGTCCCCGGCGGGCAGCCACCTCCCCGAGCCGTTCACTCGCGCCTCCGCTGTCCGTGGTCCGACCGGTGCCGACCAGGCGGTCCGACCCCTCGCGACGATAGCGTTCCGCCGGCGACCGGTGGAGCACGTCCCCGGTGCGGCAGGCACGACACCCGAGGAGCGCCGATGGCGGCCGAACGGCCACCGACCGACCACGAGCCCGACTACCGGTTCACGCTCGCCAACGAGCGGACCTTCCTGGCCTGGATCCGCACCGCCCTGGGCCTGCTGGCGGCCGGTGTCGCGGTGCGGCAGCTCGTGCCGCCGTTCGAGGTGCCGTGGGCGACCACCGCGCTCGCCGTGGCGTGCATCGCGCTGGCCGTGCTGGTGGCGGGCATGAGCTTCCCCCGGTGGCGGCGGGTGCAGGCGGCCATGCGGGCGGGCGCCGCGCTGCCGCCCAACCGGCTGCTGGTCGTGCTCACGGTCGCCGTGCTCGCCCTGGCCGGGTTCGCGGCGGTGCTGGTCGTGTTCGCGTGAGCGGGGACCGCGACCCCGGTCTCCAGCCCGAGCGCACGGTCCTGGCCTGGCGGCGCACCGCCATGGCGGCCGCGGCGTGCGCGGCGCTGCTGGTCCACGTGGCGGTCCGGCACCGGTGGGGGTGGGCGACCGCGCCCGCGGTCCTGGTCGCCGCCGCGTCGGTGGTCCTGGCCGTGGTCGGGCGGCACCGGCACCGCACGGCGCCCGCCCACCCGGCCGCGCTGCTCCTGGTGGCGGTCCTGGTGGTCGCCGCGTGCCTGGCGGCGCTGCCGCTCGACGTCCTCGTGCGGTGACCGCGCCCGTTCCAGCCGGGACCGGACCCGCCTCGCACGGGTCCGGTCCGGGTGTCGGTCAGCGGCCCTTGGCGGGGTAGGGGAGCAGGGCCATCTCCCGGGCGTTCTTGATCGCGGTGGCGACCTGGTGCTGCTGCTGCGGGGTCAGCCCGGTGACGCGGCGGGAGCGGATCTTGCCGCGGTCGGAGATGAACTTGCGCAGCAGGGCGGTGTCCTTCCAGTCCACTGTGGTCACGCCCTCCTTGCGCAGGAGGTTGACTCGGCGCCGGGGCGCGCGTTCGGGTCGGGGCACGGTTCCTCCTACCAGCTGGACTTGGTGACGCCGGGCAGCTCGCCCCGGTGGGCCATCTCGCGCAGCCTGATCCGGGACAGGCCGAACGCGCGGAACACCGCGCGCGGGCGGCCGTCGACGGCGTCGCGGTTGCGCAGCCGCGTGGGGCTGGCGTCGCGCGGCAGCCGCTGGAGCGCCCGCTGGGCCTCGTCCCGCCGCCCGGGGTCGGTGCGGATGATCTCCTTCAGCTCCGCGCGCCGCTCGGCGTGGCGGGCGACGACCTCGCGCCGCTGCCGGTCCTTGGCGATCTTCGACTTCTTGGCCATCAGCGCTCCTCGCGGAAGTCGACGTGGCGGCGCACGACCGGGTCGAACTTGCGCAGCACCATGCGGTCGGGGTCGTTGCGGCGGTTCTTCCGGGTCACGTAGGTGTAGCCGGTGCCCGCCGTCGAGCGGAGCTTGATGATCGGGCGCACGTCGTTGGCCTTGCCCATCAGACCTTCTCCCCCCTCGCGCGCAGCTCGGCCACCACCGACTCGACGCCGCGCCGGTCGACGGTCCTGATGCCCTTCACCGACAGCGTGAGCACCACGTACCGGTTCTCCGAGGGCAGCCAGTACCTGCGCCGCTGCGTGTTGGGCAGCCACCGGCGCGAGGTCCGCCGGTGGGAGTGCGAGACCTGCTTGCCGTAGCCGGGCTTGCGCCCGGTCAGTTGGCAGTGGCGCGATGACACGTGACCTCCAGTTTGAAACGACAATCGTTTCCATTACGGTAGCGCACAGGCCGGAGAGCTCCGGCACCCGGCGCGACGCGCACGACGAGACGGAGGAGCCGTGAAGCAGGGCATCCACCCCGACTACCACCCGGTGGTCTTCCAGGACCAGGCGACGGGCAAGGCGTTCCTGACCCGGTCGACGGCCACGTCCACCAAGACGGTCGAGTGGGAGGACGGCAACACCTACCCCCTGATCACCGTGGACGTCACCGCCGACTCGCACCCGTTCTGGACCGGCACCCAGCGGTTGGTCGACACCGCGGGCAGGGTCGAGAAGTTCAACCGCCGCTACGGCAGGAGGAGCCGCTGACATGGCCGTCCCCAAGCGCAAGACCTCGCGCAGCAACACCCGCCACCGCCGCTCGCAGTGGAAGGCCGAGGCGCCCGACCTGGTGCCGGTCACCACGCTGGACGGGCGCAAGCTGGTGGTGCCCCGCCGGCTCGTGGCCGCCTACCGCCGCGGCCTGTTGTGAACGTCGAGCGGGCGGTCCTCGACGCCTTCGAGGTGGGCGGCGCGGAGTTCGTCGAGTGGGCGTCCCAGCTGTGGGACCCGATCGGCGCGGAGACCGTCGGGATCGCCCGGCCGCGACCGGGTGAGCGCGTGCTCGACGCGTGCTGCGGCACGGGCTCGTCGGCCGTGCCCGCCGCCCGCGCGGTCGGCCCGGACGGGCTGGTGGACGCCGTGGACCTCGCGCCGACCCTGCTCGCCGCCGGGGCCCGGCGCGCGGCCGACCTGCCGCAGCTGCGCTTCCACCACGCCGATGTGACC
>NZ_JBHWIE010000589.1:0-3006 GCF_042732085.1 Actinosynnema sp. NPDC059797 | reverse complement strand
CCGAGGCCCTGCCGGTCCGCGACCACGCGGTCGACGCCGCGCTGGCGGTGCTCACCGTCCACCACTGGACCGACTGGCGGCGCGGGCTCGCCGAGCTGCGACGAGCGGCGCCACTGCGAGTGGTCCTCGCCTACGACACCCGTCGGCACGCCGAGTTCTGGTTCGTCCGCGAGTACGTGCCCGAGATCGCGGAGCTGGAACTCGGCCGGCCCTCGGCGCCCGACATCGCGGACGAGCTGGGAGCCGAGAGCGTCACGTCCCTGCCGTTGCCCTGGGACTTCACCGACGGGGTCTTCCCCGCCCACTGGCGACGCCCGGCCGCCTACCTCGACCCGCGCGTCCGCCGCGCCTGCTCGGCGCTCGCGCAGACGGACCCCGACGCGGTCGAGCGGGGCGTGCGCCGGCTGCGCCACGACCTCGACACCGGCCGCTGGCACGAACGGCACCGGGACCTCCTCGACCTCGACCACTGGGACGCCGGCTTCCGCCTCATCGTGTCGCGTGGCTGAGGGAGCCGTCCGGCGCGGTCAGGCGCCGACCTTGAGCAGCAGTTCGCTCAGCTCCACGGGCACGGTGACCATGCAGTCGTGGCCGCTGTCCAGCTCCCACACCTGCGACGGGGAACCGTTGGGCTGCACCGCCGGAACGGGTCGCCGCGTGATGCCCTCCGGTGTCGCTCCGACGCAGTGGATGTGCGTCCTCGGGATCGCGCCCGCGGCCGGGTTGTCCAGGCGGACCGGTTGCCGGAGGCAGCGCACCGGCTGGTCCGACAGCATCCCGCGCAGCCAGGCGACGTCCGCCGGGTCGGTGACGCCGAACAGGCCGTGGGGCGGCGGCAGCTCCGGCAGGGGCGGGATGCGCCAGTCGGCGTCGGACCGCGCGGCGAGGTCGATCAGGCCCTGCGTCGCCGGCATGACGTCGATCGCGGTCTCGCCGTCCTCCGGGACCATCGCGTCCAGGTAGACCAGGTGCGCGATCCGGTCCGGGACCTGGTTGGCCGCGGAGGAGATGACCAGGCCCGCGTAGCTGTGCCCGACCAGGACCACGTCGGTGAGGTCTTCCCCGGTGATCAGCGTGACGACGTCGGCCACGTGCGTGTCGAGCCCGACCTCGGGGGCGAGCAGGTGCGCCTTGTCGCCGTAGCCGGTCAGCGACGGCGCGAGCACCCGGTGGCCGGCCGACTCCAGCAGCGGCACCACCCGCTCCCAGCACCGTCCGCTGTGCCAGGCGCCGTGCACCAGCAGGAATGTGGACATGGTCGCGGTGATCCTCCGGTTCGATATGTGACGTGGGAGAACGGTGGTTACCATTTGTAACCCGGTACCGTTCGAGAACCATCGTGATCGTTCGGCTCGCACCGGGCAACAAGGCACTTCGCAGTGCCCCGGTTCCCTGGAGGTAACCATGAAGCCGCGGCAGGACGACGCGTGCCGGACCCGCGTGGTGCTCGACATCGTCGGGGACAAGTGGTCGCTCCTGGTCGTGCGCACCCTCAGGAACGGACCGCGCCGCTTCACCGAGCTGAAGCGGGAAATCGACGGGATCAGCCAGCGCATGCTCACCGTCACGCTGCGCGGCCTGGAACGCGACGGGATCCTCACGCGGACCGTCCACAACGCCATGCCGCCCCACGTCAGCTACGAGCTGACCCCGATGGGCAGGACCCTCCGCGAGGCCACCGCGCCGCTCCTGGAGTGGAGCGTCGCGCACCTGGCCGACATCGACGCCGCCCGCGCCGACTACGACTCCCGCGCCGACGCGCGACCCGACGTGCCGGATCAGGGGCTGCCCGCCGCCCGCCGCGGCGAGGTCCCCCGCACCCGCTAGGTTTCAGCCATGGTGAGACTGGGGGTCGTCGTCCTGCTGCTGGTGATCGGTGCATCGGCCTGTTCGTCGGCCGGTGGTGAGCAGGACGACGACGGGTACGGAGCGCTCGTCGAGGCGTGCGACCTCGTGGACCCGGCGACGGTCACGGCGCTCGCCGACGGCCTCGACGAGACGGCGCCACGTCAGCAGCCGGTCCGGGCGACGACCGACCGGGTCGACGTGGTCGAGTGCCGCCACGAGTTCGGCGATCCCGACAGCGTGCCGATCACCAGGCCGTACGACGAGTTCGAGCCGGACACCCGGGGCACGCCCGCCTACCGCTACGTCTCGGTCACGACCATGCGCTACCACGACGCCGACGGCCAGTCGGGCGCCGACCTCGCCCGGCACTTCCTCGCCTCGGACCCGCAGCCCAAGGTGCCGGACGTCGAGGCGCTCGGACTCGACGACGGCGACATCGCGCAGCGACCCAACGGCGTGGTCAGCTTCACCAAGATCCGGGCCGTCGACGCGAACCTGGTGCTGGTGATCGACTACGGCGGGGCGAACAACGACGCCAAACCGGCGGGCATGCCGGTCGACGCGGGCCGTGCCGGCGCCCTGCGGCTGCTCTCCGACGCCGCGGCCCGGCGCCCGTGCCCCGAACAGGGTTGCTGAGGGACGCCGGGTGACCATCGACCCCGACGCCTGTCTTCCACCGGAGCAGCGGTGGACATGGGATCACCCGGTCGGCCCGCGTTGGCTGCTCTCGGGGGAAGTCGGCTTCGACGATTCCCACGACGACCTCCCGTTGGCGCTGTGCGCGGACATCGAGGGGGTGTTCGTCGACCTGCCGCCCCGACCGCGGGAGCGGTTCACGCTCGTCGGCTGCACCCCCGCCGGCGCGCTCGCCGACCTCCTCGACCGGCTGCCCGCCGACGCGCTCGGCACCGAACGGGCCTGGCTGGGGAACGTCTCCCTGACCTCGCCCGCGACACCGACGGGCACGTCGTCGACCTGGTGGGAACACCTGGACGACGTCGTCGTGCTCGCGCAGCGACCGAGCGCCACCACGCCGGGGACGGTCGACGTCGACCTCGACGGGTTCGTCCACCTCAACGACCGCACGGATGCCGTGGCACGCCCCCGCGGCATCGACGAGTTCGTCCTCCTGTGCGAGGACGAGGGGGCCGGCAGCAC
>NZ_JBHWIE010000588.1:0-3022 GCF_042732085.1 Actinosynnema sp. NPDC059797 | reverse complement strand
CCCCTGCGCGCCGAGACCACCAGCACCCGGTCCCCCCGAGCCGCGCTCCAGGCACGCCCGCGGTGCGGCTCCTCCAGCACCACGTGCGCGTTCGTCCCGCCGATCCCGAACGCGCTGACGCCCGCGCGGCGCGGCCGACCGGTCTCCGGCCAGTCCCGCAGCGCGGTGTTCACGAAGAACCGCCCCCCGCGGTCCAGCTCCGGGTTGGGCCGCTCGAACCCGAGGCTGGGCGGGATCACGCCGTGCCGCACCGACAGCACCGCCTTGATCAGCCCGGCCACCCCGGCGGCGCGGTCGAGGTGACCCACGTTGGTCTTCACCGACCCCAGCGCGCACGACCCCGCCGGCCCCGGTCCGAACGCCTGGCGCAGGGCGGCCAGCTCCGCGGCGTCGCCGAGCGCGGTGCCGGTGCCGTGCGCCTCCACGTAGTCGATGTCGTCCGGGCTCAACCCGGCCCCGGCGATGGCCTCCGCGATCACCGCCGCCTGGCCGCGCACCGCGGGCGCGGTGAAACCGGCCTTGACCGACCCGTCGTTGTTGACCGCCCAGCCGCGGATCACCGCGTGGACGTGGTCGCCGTCGCGCAGGGCGTCGTCGAGCCGCTTGAGGACGACCACGCCCACGCCGCTGCCGGTGGGCGTGCCCAGGGCGGCGGCGTCGAACGCGCGGCACCGGCCGTCCGGGGAGGCCATCCCGCCCTCCTGGTAGAGGTAGCCCACGCGTTGCGGCACGCTGACCGCCACCCCGCCCGCCAGCGCCGCGTCGCACTCGCCCGCGGCCAGGCTCGTGCAGGCCGCGCACACCGCCACCAGCGACGTGGAGCAGTAGCTCTGCACGGAGTAGGCGGGTCCGGTGAGGCCGAGCAGGTAGGAGGTGCGCGTGCTCAGGGAGTCCTTGTCGTTGGCGAGCGCGAGCTGCACCGCGCCGACGGACGCCGTCAGGGCCCGGTCGGGCAGCAGGTTGTTGAGCAGGTAGGTGCTCAGCGCCGCACCGGCGAACACCCCCACCTGGCCGCCGAGGCGCGCGGTGTCCCAGCCGGCGTCCTCCAGCGCGTGCCACGCCTGCTCCAGGAACAGGCGCTGCTGCGGGTCCATCACCTGGGCCTCCCGCGGGGTGCAGCCGAAGAAGCCCGCGTCGAAGAGGTCGACGCCCTCCAGCACCGCGCCGGACCGGACGTAGTCCGGGTGGCGCAGCAGGTCGGGCGGCACCTCCTCGGCCAGCTCCTCCTCGGAGAAGTCGGTGACGCAGTCGCGGCCCCGGCACAGGTTGCGCCAGAACTCCGCCACGTCCGCCGCGCCCGGGAACCGCCCCGCCATCCCGACCACCGCGATGCCCTCGTCCGCGCCGGCCACCCCGAAGTCGTCGTTCCCGCTCATCCGCCCCGCACTCCCCGTCGCCGCGCCGCCGCCCGGCGGCGGCGGTCCTGTCCTCGGGCACCTGCCTCGTCCACCTGCCCGCCCGCCCGGCCCGCCGGGTCGAGGAGCGCGGCCAGCTCGGCCACGGTGGGTCGCTCGAACAGCACGGGCGCGGACAGCTCCACGCCCAGCTCGCGCTCCAGCCGGGCGACCACGGTCATGGCCAGCAGCGAGTTCCCGCCCAGCTCGAAGAACCGGTCGTCGACGCCGACCCGGTCGACGCCGAGGTGCTCGCCCCACACCCGCGCGATGTGCCGCTCCACCTCGCCGCGCGGCGCCACGTAGGGCGTCCGCAGGGCCGGGCGGGCGAAGCGCTGCCCGGCGGGCCGGGTCGCCGGTGCGGCGGTGAACAGCTCCGCCCAGCGGCGCCGGGTCGCGGCCAGTCCCTCGGGCAGCACCAGCACCTGGCGGAGGCCCGAGGCCAGCGCCCGGTGCAGCAGTTCCACGCCCTCGTCCTCGGTCACGCCGAACTCGTCCCGGTAGGACCGGACCCGCGCGCCGAGTTCGGGGGCGTCCGCGAACACCTCGGCCTGCCAGGAGTCCGAGCGCCAGGGTCCCCAGGCGATCGACACCACCGGCACGTCCGCCCCGCCGGCCGCGCGGGCGTCCAGGTAGGCGTTCGCGGCGGTGTAGTCGCTCTCGCCGACGCCGGGCACCGCGACCACCGAGGACGAGTACAGGGCGACGAAGTCCACCGGGACGCCGCGCAGCGCGTCGAGCAGCGCCGCGGTGCCGTGGACCTTGGGCCGCAGCACCGCCAGCGCCTGGTCGCGCCCCTTGTCCCGGACCAGTCCCGCGCCGGGGACGCCCGCCGCGTGCACCACGCCGTGCAGCGCGCCGAAGCGGCGCACCGCCCGGTCCACGACCTCGCGGAGCCGGTCGGCGTCGGCCACGTCGGCGGCCTCCACGACGACCTCCGCGCCCAGGCGCTCCAGCTCCAGCACGGCCCGGACCGCCTCCGACCCGGCGGCGAGGTCCGGCCACCGGTCGCGGGGCGGCAGCGGGGTGCGGCGGACCAGGACGAGCCGGGCGGCGACGCGGGCGGCCAGGTGCGCCGCGAGGGCCCGGCCCAGGCCGCCGAGCCCGCCGGTGATCAGGTACGTGCCGCGCTCGCGCCACACGGCCCGCTTCGGCGCGTCGAGCCGGTGGGGACTCCACTCGCGCACCCACCGGTGGCGCCCGCGCCAGGCCACCGGCTCGTCCTCGGCGGACTGGCCCAGCTCCGCGAGCAGGGCGCGGGCCGCCTCGTCCGGGCGGGTCGCGTCCAGGTCGACCGACCGGCAGCGCAGGGTGCGGTACTCCGCGTCGAGGGAGGCGCACAGGCCGAGCAGGGTCGCGTGCTCCGGGTTCGCCAGGTCGTCGCCGAGGACGGCCACGGCGCCGGCGGTGACGACGACCAGCTCCACCGGGTGCGCGGGCAGGAGGTGCCCGAGCGTCCGGGCGAAGGCGAGCAGGCCCAGGAAACCCCGGGACAGCGCCGCGTCCAGGTCGTCGGCCGGTGCCGCGCCGAGGGCGTGGAGCACCTTCGCCGGGCGGACGCCCCGCTCGGCGAGGTGCCCGAGCAGGCGCCGGTGGTCCTCCGGTCGTTCCGGGTCGAGGGCGTAGGC
>NZ_JBHWIE010000587.1:0-3038 GCF_042732085.1 Actinosynnema sp. NPDC059797 | reverse complement strand
CACCACGGCGCCGGGCGCGGCCACCAGCCGCACGTCCGAGCGGGAACCGGAGCCGTCCAGGAGCACCGGTGCGCTCGTCGGGGGCGACCCGTCCAGAGGCTGGGTCACCACGGTCAGCTCCCGGCCGGTGTCACCGCACGCCCGCAGGTAGGCCGTGGCCGTCGTGGCGTCCGCGACCCGCCCCGGGCACGCCTCGACCGACAACGGCGTCACGTCGCCGGTTCGCGGGTCCAGCGCGGCGAGCGCCGTGCTCCTCCCGGCGTCCTCCTGCTCCAGCAGCGGCGTGGGGCCGATGTCCACCCGTGCCGTCCACGGCGCTCCCGGCTGCGCGAGCGCCTTCCCGGTCTCCGCGTCGAACAGCCCGCCGCCGGCCATCCGCGCCGACAGCACGGAGCCGTCCGGGGAGCCCAGCAAGATCACGTTGGCCACCTCGCCGTCGGGTGCCCCCGACGGCGCCGCGTGCCGCCAGCGCTCGTGCCCGGTCACCTCGTCCAGCGCGACGAGCACCAGTTCGCCCGCGCACTCCTGCACCACGGGCACGGTCGTGCGACCCCGGGCGGGCAGCGTGTACAGGGACTCGCAGCCCTGCGGCGCGGTCCACGTCCACCGCACTTGGCCGGTGTCCAAGTCGTAGGCGGTGACGACCTCCCGGTCACGGACGGCCAGCGTCCGCGTCCCCGGCGCCAGCTCGCCCACCTCCACGAGCACCGAGCGCAGCGTCACCTGCCAGCGGACGGTCCCGGTGTCCGCGTCCAGCACCACCACCAGTTGCGCGCGCGTGTCGTCCGGCGACCCGAACGCCACCACCACGGTCCGCCGGTCCATCGACGCGGCCACCGCGCCGACCCGCGCACCGGGCCGCGCGTACCGCCAGTCCTCCCGGCCGTCCGGGCCGTGCAGGGCGACCACGGCTCCTTCCCGCAGCCCGACCGCGACCCCGTGCCCGGCGGCCACGACCCCCACCACGTCGGACGTCGGTCGCCACGCCCACTGGCGACCACCGGGCCGTTCCGCGACCGGTTCCGGCTCGAAGTCCCGGGCGTCCCGCGCCTCCGCCTCCACCACCAGGGCTTCCACCCCGGAGGGGGCGACCGCCGCCGCTGCCGCCACCACCAGCGCTGCCGCGACCCCGACCGGCCGCACCCGCCGCTCCAGGCTCCGGAACGCCCCGACGGCCACCGCCACCGCGCCCACCGCCAGCACGGGCAGGTCCACACCCGTCAGACCGGTCCGCACGTCCAGCCACAGCAGCACCAGGGCCGCCACCGCGATCCCGACGCCCAGCAGCCCACCGACCACCCGCGCCCGGCCGAGGCCCACCAGCGCCGCCACCACGACCCCGGCGGCCAACCCGATCAACACCGCGTCCGGTTCGGGCCGGGGAACCCCACCGGGCAGGAACGGCGCGGTCGCGGCGCACAGCGCGCCGACCAGCGTCATGTAGCGCAGCACGTCCCTGGGACGAGAAGTGCGGAAGATCCGTTCCGGCCCTGTTCCGGGACGCCCCGCACCCGGCTGCCGGAGGCCCTGACCCGCACCACGGCCCTGATCCGAGCCGTTCCCACACCCCACCTCGCGGTCGTGCGCGATCCGGGTGACCGCTCTCCGCCGCCCTGCACGGGGTGTCACATCGTCCCGACACGTACGGGTGATTGCCGGCAAGTTGGCTGAAGAAGCGTAGACGGACCCATGTCCCGTGCTTACAGTCAGGTTGCCCATTCGCATCGAGCAGCCGAACAAATTGCCGGTCCAATGCGGATGCATTTTTCATCCGCATTTGGCGGGACTGCACCGCTGCGTCCGCGCAGGCGGCGGTCCTTGCCGGCGCCAATGTCCGCAGTTCATCGGATGTATGTCGTCGAAGAGGGTGAATCCGTGACAGCACAAGATTCGAGCACGCAAGGGACCGGGTCCGTCGACGTCGCACCGGGCGGTGCCGGTGCGACCGCGAACTGGGGCAAACCGGGGACTTACCAATACCGCGTCCCCGACGGGGTCTCCGCCATCACGATGCAGGTGGCCGGCGGCCAGGGCGGGTACGGCTCCGGACCCACCGGCGGCCCGGGCCGCGGGAGACCGGTCCAGGCCACGGTGAGCGTCACCCCCGGGGACCAGCTCACGATCCACGTCGCGGATCACGGGCACGGCTACCACAAGGGCAGCGGATGGGCGAACGGTGGTCCGGGCGGTTCTGACGGAGGCGGCAACGTCGACTCCACGCGCGGGGCCGGCGGCGGCGGAGCCAGCGCTGTCGTCAGCGAAGCCCACGGCGTCCTCGTCGTCGGTGGTGGGGGTGGCGGCGGCGGTGGCGGTGGCGGCATCGTGGGCAACAACGGTGGCAAGGGCGGTGCCGGCGGCCTCCAACCTGGCGACGGCTCCGCGGGCGACGGTGCCTACGGGGGCTTCGGCGGCTCGGGCGGCAAGGCGAGGGGAAGGGACGGCGACGGTGGCAGCGACGCGGGGGAGACCGCCGGCGGTGGCGGTGGCGGGGGTGGCGGCTACGGCGGCCCGGCGGTCAACTCCGGTGGCGGCAAGGGCGGTGACGCCGGTAGTGGCGCCGCCGCCGGCGGTGGCGGCGGTGGCGGCGCCAGTTACGTGGTGGACGGGGCGAAGGACATCAAGGAGCTCGAGCCGAGGGGCGGCAAGGGCGTCACAGGATTCGTGACATTCCTGTAGCTCGCGCGATTGCCCGTGAGCGTCTCCCTGCTTCGCCCCGCTCCAGGGGGTCGCGTTGTGCGGTCGGTTGTGAACAGGTGGGACATGCCGTGAAGCCGGAGCGGGGCGGGTGGACGCGGAGCACCCCGCCCTCTCAGGCAGAATCGATCGGGTGACCACCAACTGGGCAGGTAACGTCACCTTCTCCGCCGCGACCACCGAGCACCCCCGCTCCCTCGACGAGCTCCGCCGGCTGGTCGCGGGTGCCGACGCCGCCCCCACCAAGGACGTCGAGGCCACCGTCAGCCACCTCAACGAGCGGCCGCTGCGCGCCGGGGACAAGGTGCTGCTCAAGCACACCACCCGTACGGTGCGCGCCCTCG
>NZ_JBHWIE010000586.1:0-3040 GCF_042732085.1 Actinosynnema sp. NPDC059797 | reverse complement strand
GCACCTCCTCCACCGCGGCCCAAGCCAGCGCCGGGTCGCCGCGCACCTCGGCCAGCTGCGCGGGGTGGCGCAGCAGGGCCAGGACACCGTTGGCGATCAGGTTGACGGTCGTCTCGTGGCCCGCGTTGACCAGCATCACGCAGGTGGCCAGCAGCTCGCTCTCGCTGAGGCGGTCGCTCTCCTGCTCCACCCGCAGCAGGCCGGACACCAGGTCGTCGCCCGGGTCGTCGCGGCGCCGGAGCAGCAGGTCGCGGAAGTAGGCCACGAACGCCGCCCGCGCTCGGGCCGCCTCCGCGCCGACCTCGGGCGTGCGCAGGCCGGGCAGCGGCGGTTCCAGCGCGGTGGACAGGTGGGCCGACCACCGGAGGAAGTCGCGGCGGTCGGCGTAGGGCACGCCCAGCAGCTCGCAGATCACCCGCACCGGCAGCGGGTGCGCGAAGTCGGCCACCACGTCGAGGCTGCCGCGATCGGCGGCCTCGTCGAGCAGGCCGTGGGCCAGTTCCCTGATCCGCGGCCGCAGGGCCTGCACCACCCTGGGGGAGAACGCCTTGGCGACCAGCCCGCGCAGCCGGGTGTGGTCCGGCGGGTCCAGGTGCAGGAAGTTGCGCGTGCGCGGGCCGCGGCGCGTGGGGGACTGGCGGGCGCGCTCGCGCTCGCTGCTCATGGCCGGGTGACGCAGCAGCGCCCTGCAGTCGTGGTAGCCGCTGACGGGGACGACACCGTCACCGGTGGTGAACGGACCCGCTTCCCGCAGGCGTCGCAGCACCGGGTACGGATCCGGTCTGCTCTCCCGGCTGACCAACCGGGCCAAGTCCTGCGGTGGGCTGGACATGGGTGCCACTGTCCGGTCGTGGCATTGGGGCGGTCAAGCGCGATGGCGGATGTTCAGCGACGGCTTAATGTCCGCGCGAATGGTGTCGCAGTCTTTGCCGTATTGACCTTGAGCTGCGAGTTCGGTGTTTTCGAGGCTTGTTAAGCCCTCCTCGAAAGGTCTGTGCCGTCACTTTTCCGGTTGGGTTTTCCGCCTAAGCTCGGAAACTCTGGTTCCGGGTGGAAGGCGGTGCGCGGGTGCGCGAGTGGATCAGGGGAGGCGCCGGGGTGGCGGAGGTGGTGCTCGGGCACGTCGAGCGCACCCCCGATGCCCTCGCCGTGGTGGACGTGCTCGGCAGCGGCCCCGACGGGCCGTCCGCCTCGTGGACTTACGGAGACCTGCACCAGCGGGCGGCCACCGTCGCGGCCCACCTGCGCGAGCGGTGCGCGCCCGGCGACCGGGTGATGCTGTTGTACCCGGTCAACCGGCACTTCGTCGCGGCGTTCCTCGGCTGCCTCTACGCCGGCGTCGCCGCGGTGGTCGTCCCCCCGCCCGGGGGCTCGCAGGTCCAACGCCGCCGGGCCGGGTCCGTGGTGGCCGACGCCGGGGTCCGCCTCGCGCTGACCGACTCGGAGAGCTCCCGGGCGGTGCGCGACTGGGTCGCCGAGCTGCGCCTGTCCGAAGTGGACATCACCGTCACGGACGCCCGCGACTACGCGGACCCCGCGGACTGGCGGCCGGTGCGCACGGACGAGGGCTCCCTGGCGCTGCTCCAGTACACGTCCGGCTCGACCGGCTCGCCCAAGGGCGTCGTGGTGCGCCACGGCCACCTGGTGGCGAACGCGCGCGCGTTCGGCGCCGCGCTGGGCTGGAGCACCCCGCCGCGCTTCGGCGGCTGGATACCCATGTTCCACGACATGGGCCTGATCATGCAGCTCGTCCCGGCCCTGCTGGCGGGGACCGCGGACGTGCTGATGACCCCGCCCGCGTTCGTCCGGGACCCGTGGTCCTGGCTCGACGCCATCGGCCGCTACGGCATCACCTGCTCGGCGGCGCCGAACTTCGCCTACGACCTGTGCGTGCGCCGCGTGGACCCGGAGCGGGTTGCCGAACTGGACCTGTCCGGCTGGGAGTACGCGATCAACGCCTCCGAGCCGGTGCGCATGGCCACCATGACCGACTTCGCCAAGCGCTTCGCCGCCGCCGGCTTCCGCGAGCGGTCGTTCGTCCCGCTCTACGGCCTGGCCGAGTCGACGGTGTTCACCTCGGCGACCACCGGCCGAGCGCCGCAGGTCGCCCGCGTGGACGACGTGGCCCTGGGCCAGGGCGAGTTCACCGCCGCCCGGCCCGGCGCGCCCGCGCGGTCCGTGGTCAGCTGCGGCGCCCCGGTCTCCGCGACCGAGGTGCGCGTGGTCGACCCCGACACCGGCGCGCCGCTCTCGCCGAACCGGGTGGGCGAGATCTGGCTGCGCGGCGACAGCGTCGCGGGCGGTTACTGGCTCAAGGAGGCGGAGACCGCCCGCGTCTTCCGCGCCACCAGTCCGGGCGACCCGACCGAGTTCCTGCGGACCGGGGACCTCGGCGTGCACCACGACGGCGAGCTGTACGTCATCGGGCGGCTCAAGGAGGTGCTGATCGTGCGGGGCCGCAACCTCTACCCGCAGGACATCGAGCACGAGCTGCGGGCACACCACCCCGAGCTGGGCAACGTGGGCGCGGCCTTCTGCGTGCCGGCCGGCGGGATCACCGAGGGCGAGCCGGGACCGGACGAGCTGGTCGTCGCCCACGAGGTCCGCGAGACGGACCCGGGGCGGCTGGCCGCGCTCGCCGTCGCCATGAAGACGACGATCGCGCGGGAGTTCGGGGTGTCCGCCGCGGACGTCGTGCTGGTGCCGCCCGGCGGCGTCCCGCGCACCAGCAGCGGCAAGATCCAGCGCTCGCTCATGCGGGAGCGGTACCTCGCCCGCGGGGACGCCGGGGAGGAGGCATGACCGCCACCGGCGCCCGACGGCCGTCCGACGCGACCTCGACGGAGCGGTTGCTGGACCGGCTCACCGCCGTCGTCTCCCCGCACGTGAAGGTCCCTCCCTCCGGGCTCGACCCGGCCGTGCCGCTGGCCGAGTACGGCCTGGACTCGGTGACCGCGATCGCCCTGGCCGCCTTCGGGGCGATCGGATTCGCGACGGTGCCACCGCTGCAGGCGCGTGTGATGCAGCAGGCCGCCGGGGC
>NZ_JBHWIE010000585.1:0-3043 GCF_042732085.1 Actinosynnema sp. NPDC059797 | reverse complement strand
GTGCTGCAGGACTGTGGTCATCGTTGCCTCCAGGAATTCGGTCCTCTCCAGGAGACCCCCCGGGGCGGGCCGCGCGCGTCGTCTCGCGGTGACGATCCGCGCCGGCTTGTGGACCGGGGTTGACGCAGTCGCCCGATCGTGGTGACGCGGGTCGCCGGACGCCCGCCGTGCTGCTTGCATGGTGTGAGTGAGGCACCACTGGCAGCGCCTGTTCCGCTCACGCCGACCGCGTGACGTGATGGTGGCGCTGGTGATCGCCGGCCCGGCCGCGGTCGGGTTGCTGACCGGCCTGCACCGCGTGGCGCCCGCGCCGTCGCCGACCGCCTTCGCCGCCGTCTCGGCGCTGTGCGCGGTCGTGCTGGCCCTGTGGCGGCGGGAGTTCGACCGGGTGGCCACGGTGGTCGCGTGCGCCACGTTCGCCCTGACCGACCTGCCCTACCCGATCTACGTGATGACCTACTCGCTGACCCGGCGACGCCGCTGGCCGCTCGCCGGCGTCGGCATGGCGGTGCTGCTGCTCTGGCCCACCCACGAGGTGCTGTTCGAACCGGTCACCGACGCCGGGAGCCTGCTCGAGTTCGAGCGCACCCTGCCCGCGAACGGCTTCAACGGCCTGGTCTACTGGGTGCTCGCCGCGGTCGCCCCGTTCGTCATGGCACTGGCCAAGAACAGCCTGGAGGACGCCCTGGCCGAGCGCGAGCAGCACGCGGTGCAGTCCGCGGAGCGGCAGCAGCGGCTGAGGGAGAGCACCCTGCGGGAGCGCAGCCTGACCGAGCGGGCGCGGCTGGCGTCGATGATGCACGACGGCGTCGGCCACCACGTCAGCGTGATGGTGACCACGGCGGGCGCGATCAGCGTGGACCCCGCCGCCACCGAGTCGATCCGGCGGCGCTGCGAGCTGATCGCCGACGTCGGCCGGGAGGCCATCGGTCAGCTCGGCGAGGTGCTGGACGTGCTGGCCGAACCCGAGGCGGTCGGCGAGGCAACGAGGTTCTGCACCGCCGACGTGGAGGACCTGGTGCGGGACTACCGGTCGCTCGGCGTGGACGCGTCCTGCGAGGTGGACGAGTCCGCCGGCGCGTGCGACCCGGCCACCGCCGACCTGTGCTACCGCATCATCCGCGAGTCGCTGGTCAACGTCCTGCGCCACGCCGGCGAGCCGCGCGCCGACATCCGGCTCGCCTGCGTGGGCGGTGGCGCGCGGCTCACCGTGACCAGCCCCCTCGCGCCGCGGGACCGGCCCTCCGTGCCCGGCACGGGCCGCGGCCTGCGCCTGCTCACCGAGGAGGTGTCGCTGGCGGGCGGCTGCCTCACCGCCGAGCCGGAGGAGGGCGGGACCCGCTTCGTGCTGCGCGCCGACCTGCCGCCGCGCGGTGGCGACGACCCCGTGCGACGATCGGCGCCATGATCAAGGTGCTCGTCGTCGACGACCAGGCCCTGATCCGCGCCGGGACGACCGCGATCCTGGAGTCCGCGCCGGACATCGAGGTCGTCGGCGAGGCGGGCGACGGCGCCGAGGCGGTCGCGGCCTGCCGCGAGCGGCGACCCGACGTGGTGCTGATGGACCTGCGGATGCCCAGGGTGGACGGCGTGACCGCCACCGCCCGGTTGAAGGGGTGGCCGGACCCGCCGCTCGTGCTGGCGCTGACCACGTTCAACGACGACCAGCTGATGATCGACGCGCTCACCGCGGGCGCGGACGGCTTCCTGCTCAAGCAGCTCAGGCCGGAGGACCTGATCAACGCCATCCGCGCGGTGCACGGCGGCGCGTCGGTGCTCAACACCGAGGTCGGCCGCCGGATGCTGCGGCGCCTCTCGGGCCCCGAACCCGCCGCGCGGACCGCGTTCCCGGACGCCGCCGAACGGCTCGACCTGCTCAGCGAGCGGGAGCGGGAGGTGCTGGGCCAGGTCGGCCTCGGCCTGAACAACGCCGAGATCGCCGAACGCCTCTGCATGAGCGTGTCCACGGTCAAGACCTACGTGTCCCGCACCCTGACCAAGCTCCAACTGGACAACCGGGTGCAGGCCGCGCTGCTCGCCAGCCACCTGCGGCTGACGACCGACGACCACCCTCCCGGTGGTCACCCCCAGGGGTGACGGGGAGGCGCGGTCACGGGTGCGACCGGGGCGCGGGGCCGCGCCAGACCGGGTGGAGCAGAGGGCCGTCCGGCAGGGCGATCGGGTCGCCGAGGCGGGGGAACCCGACGCGCTCGTACAGCGCCAGGCTCCTCTGCGAACTCGCCTCGGCGTAGAAGCCGACGCCCTCGGCGTCGCACCAGGACGCGAACCCCTCCATCAACGCCCGGCCCAGGCCCCGGCCCTGCGCTTCGGGCCTGGTGCCGATGTAGGTGCAGTAGAGGTGGGGCGGCAGGCCGTGGCGCCGCTCCCCCAGCAGCCGCGTCAGCGCGCCCACGGCGCCCGCCAGGTCGCGCAGCTCCGGGCGGGCCAGGGCGCCGTCCTCCGCGGCTTCGCCCTGCCAGCCGGGCGGGTACGCCAGGTAGGCGCACTCGTGGCCGGGCGAGGCCATCACGAGCCCGCCGTGGTCGGCGGTCGATCCCACGACCGCGCGGACGAACTCCGCCGAGCGGCGCGGGCGCGTCGCCCGGTCCGGGAAGAGCCACGCGAACAGCGGGTCGTCGCCGAACGCGCGCACCAGGGTCTCCACCACCGACGGGTGCTCGTCACCGGTGGCCGGGCGCAGCGGCGGCGCCGGTTCCCGTTCCGCGCCGCTCCCGGCTCCACCGAGGTTCATGGCGGGTGAGGTGCCCCGCGCCGGGGTGGCCAAACTCCGACGCGGGCCGGGCGGCGGGAAGTGCAGCCGAACGTGTGTCCCTTGGGGCGCCGGTGATAGCCGGCGGTGTCGCCACACCGGGCGGAGGGCGGCGGGTCGCTCCATGATGGACCTCCGATAGCGGTGGCGGAGGGCGTAGCTGTGACAGCGGAGGAACAGGTCGACCGGCGGGCGGAGCGGGTCGCGGCGCCGATCGGGCCCCGGCGGTGGGCGGTGCTCGCGGCCTCGGCCTTCGGGGTGGCCGCGCTGGTC
>NZ_JBHWIE010000584.1:0-3065 GCF_042732085.1 Actinosynnema sp. NPDC059797 | reverse complement strand
GCTCAGAACGCCTGGTTCGCGAAACCGCGGCGGGCCGCCGCGGACAGGAACGACTGCCAGGCCGCGCTGCTGGAGTGCGGGTCGCCGGTCACGCCGAGCCGCGACTTGGCGGTGGTGAACGCGCTCTGCGTCTTCGGGCCCCAGATGCCGTCCACGACCAGGCCGGAGCTCATGAAGTTGTTGCACAGCGCCTGGACGAACTTGGTGTCGCTCTCCGACCCGGTCACGCAGCGGACCGGCAGCCCGCCGAAGTCGGAGTGGATGTGGTCCTCGTGGGCGGCGTTGTACCAGCCGTCCAGCGCGTACCGGAACCGCCGCCGGCACACCGCGTCCACCGCCAGGTAGCGGCGGCGGGTGGCCAGGGTGCCGGAGGCGTGCTCGCGGTCCAGCGGCGAGCAGGTCTGGCCGCCGCTCCACCGCACGTGGTCGAGGTCCATCGCGGTGCCCGCGCCGTGCTCGCCGGGCTTGTTGACGTAGAAGCCCGCCGACACCAGGTAGGTGATGCTGCCGTAGGCCGACGACAGGGACCGCAGGTCCCGGATCCAGAGCACCAGGGTGTCGTAGATCCCCTGGGTCGCCTGCCAGTTGCGCAGGGTCGTGTTGCCGCGGCCGGACCGCCAGTAGTAGACGGGGGTGCCGTCGATGCGCTGGAAGGTGATCATCGGGCCGCCTCCGCGGTGATCAGGCGGCCACCGGCCAGCCAGGCCGAGCGGGCGCCGACGACGCCCAGCGCCTTCGCGTCCGCGGGCACGGCGGGCTGCCGCCGCCCCGCGTCGAGCACTCCGGTCAGCGGGGTGGCCTCGACCAGCTCGTTGCCGACCCAGTGCACGCCGCCGCCGAGCGCGGCCAGGTCGCGCACCGCCACGCCGTCGAGCCGGGGCCTGGCGGTCCAGGCGACGCCGTCGCGCGAGGTGTGCAGGACGGTGCCCGCCTGGTCGACCGCCGCCGCGACCCAGCCGTCGGCGGTGCGGGCCACCGCGGTGGCGGCCAGGCCGTCGGTCCACTCCAGACCGCGCACGGGCACGGTCGCCCAGCCGGAGGCCGTGCGGCGGGCCGCGATGCGGACCACGGAGGCCCGCTCGGCCTTGACCACCGAGCCGAGCGCCAGCCCGCCGCCGACGGCGGTGAACTCCGAGCGCAGGCCGTGCAGGCGGCGCGCCTCGCGCCAGGTCGTGCCGTCGGTGGACTCCCAGATCCCGGCGGTCGGGTCCTCGCCGCCGCCGAGCGAGCCGACCGCGACCAGCCGGCCGCCGTCGTCGGCCACGTCCACCAGGTCCGCGCCGCCGAGGCCTTCGGTGATGCGCACCGAACCGCGCTCGTCGAGCAGCACCCACTGGCCGTCCGACCACGTGAGGAGGTAGGGGTTCCCGTCGGGGGCGAGCAGGGCGCCCGCGGTCTTGCCCGGCACGGCGGCTGCCGCCGTCGCGTGGGCCGGTACTGCGCTGGCGAGTGCCGCTGTCGCGGCGGCACCCAGCACGAACGTTCGCCGATCGAGCACGTCAGTCCTTTCGGGAGCAGGGAGGGAAGTGCTGACGTGGCACAGGGCCGGTTGGAAGATTTCCAACGCTGAGTATTGGGTTGGGCGGCAGGGAGGGCAATGGTCCGTTCCGCCCAATGCGTCCACGGACCGGTGCGCCGTGAACGTCCCGGCGGGGTAGGATCGGCGCTGTTCGCGACTGGCGTGACGAGGGTGGGATCGACCACCGGGGAGCGTGAGGCCGGAACGCACCGCGCGCCTGGGTGCTACGGCAGCGCCCCCGCGCGCGTGGAGGACGTCGTGCACGACCCCGCCATCCCGTCCCTGACCGGCGCCGACCCCGAGGTCGCCCGGCTGGTCCAGGCCGAGGCCCGCCGCCAGTTCGAGAAGGTCCGGCTCATCGCCTCGGAGAACTACGTGTCCACCGCGGTGCTGGAGGCCACCGGCTCGGTGCTGACCAACAAGTACTCGGAGGGCTACGCGGGCCGCCGGTACTACGAGGGCCAGCAGGTCGTCGACCCGGTGGAGGAGCTGGCCGTCGCGCGGGCCAGGACCCTGTTCGGCGTCGACCACGCCAACGTCCAGCCCTACTCCGGCTCACCGGCCAACCTCGCCGTGTACCTGGCGTTCCTGGAGCCCGGCGACACCGTCATGGGCATGGCCCTGCCCGCGGGCGGCCACCTCACCCACGGCTGGGGCGTGTCGGCCACCGGCAAGTGGTTCCGCAGCGTCCAGTACGGGGTGCGCAAGGAGACCGGCGTGGTGGACCTGGACGAGGTCCGCGACCTGGCCCGCGCCGAGCGCCCGAAGGTGATCTTCTGCGGTGGCACGGCCATCCCGCGCACCATCGACTTCCCCGGCTTCGCCGAGATCGCCCGCGAGGTCGGCGCGGTGCTGGTGGCCGACATCGCGCACATCGCGGGCCTGGTCGCGGGCGGCGCGCACCCGTCGCCGGTCGGGCACGCCCAGGTGATCACCACGACCACGCACAAGACCCTGCGCGGCCCGCGCGGCGCGATGATCCTCAGCGACGCCGAGCACGCCAAGGCCGTGGACAAGGCCGTGTTCCCGGGTTTGCAGGGCGGACCGCACAACCACACCACGGCGGCGATCGCGGTGGCGCTGGGCGAGGCGCTGGACCCGGGCTTCGGCCGGTACGCGCACGCGATCGTGGAGAACGCCCGAGCCCTGGCCGCCGCCCTGCTCGACCGCGGGTTCGAGCTGGTGTCCGGCGGCACGGACAACCACCTGGTCCTGCTCGACCTGACCAACAAGGGCATCGGCGGCAAGCCCGCGGCCAAGGCCCTGGACCGGGCGGGGATCGAGGCGAACTACAACACCGTGCCGTTCGACCCGCGCAAGCCGTTCGACCCGTCGGGCGTGCGCCTCGGCACGGCCGCCGTCACCACGCGCGGCCTCACCGCGGAGCACATGCCGAGGATCGCGGAGTGGATCGACCGCGCCGTGGCCGCGGCGGGGGACGAGCGGGAGCTGGACCGCATCGCCGGCGAGGTGGCCGAGCTGATGTCGGGCTACCCGATGCCCGGCTGGGCCTGAGGTCGTTCCCGCGCCCGCCCGGCAAGGGGGC
>NZ_JBHWIE010000583.1:0-3075 GCF_042732085.1 Actinosynnema sp. NPDC059797 | reverse complement strand
ATATGTGGCGGTCCGCCCGATCCCCCCCGGGGCCCGCTTCGCAACCGGTTGGTGGGCGGGCAGCATATCCCCCCCGCCCCGCGCCCACCGCGCCATCTTATCGGTTCGGTTCGGTCCGACGACACCAATTCACCCGGAGGGGGCTGTGGCTCTCGCGGTTCTTCCCGATGAAAACCTTTCCCCGGGCCTCATCGAGCGCGTTCACCGATTCTTCGGCCCGGTGCTGCGGCGGCACCCCTCCGGGCGGCCCTGGATCGCCGGCGACCCCGGCGACCGGCGCCTGGTCCACGCGCGCAACGACTCCCTGGAGGTCGTGCTCGTCGGTTCGCCCACCGCGGGCGAACAGGTCCTGGCGGCCCGCACCCGCAACGCCCGCGACGTCGCAGAGCTGGACGGCGTCGCCGCCGACCTCGTCGGGTCGGACGTGCTCCTGTTCGCGCGCCAGGACGGCCGGATGCGCGCCCAGGCGCCCGCCTTCCTGACCGCCTCGCTGTTCTGGGCGCGGGTGGACGGCGTCGCGGTGGTGTCCGACGAGCAGCGACCGCTGGCCCTGCTCGCCGGCGCCGGGGTGGACCTCGCCGTGCTCGCCGGCAGGCTGACCGGCGCGGACCTGTCCCACCCCTTCTCGCTGAACCCGATCTGGGCGGGCGTGCGCGGCGTGGGCCCCGGGGAGTGGCTCTCCTCGGTCGGCAGCGCCCCGCCGCAGCGCCGGAAGTGGTGGACCGCGCCGCCCGCGGACCGCTCCGCCGCCGACCTCGCACCGCGGCTCAACGCGCGTCTCCGCGACTACCTGGCCGATCGCGTCGCGGGGCACCGCGCGGTGAGCGCGGACCTGTCGGGCGGGCTGGACTCCACGTCGCTCTGCTTCTTCCTGGCGGAGACGGGGAAGCCGCTGCACACCGTCTTCTTCTCGTCGTCCAACGCCCTGAACAACGACCACGTCTGGTCGACGCGGGCGGCGGGCGAGATCGGCTCGCGGCACGTGGTGCGGCCCTACGCCGTGACCACGTCCTCGTTGACCGAGGGGGACGCGGTGTCGGTCGCGCGCCTGCCCGAGGGCCCGAGCCTGTCGTCCAGCGCGATCGCGTCGGTGGCGGTGCTGGACGACCTGCTGGCCGGGACCGGGTCGACGCTGCACGTCAACGGGCACGGCGGCGACGCGCTGTTCGGTCCGGTGTCCACCATGCCGTGGTCGCTGGTCCGCTCCACCGACCCGCGCCGCTTCGCGAAGGTGTGGCGGCACCGCGCGGTCAACCGCTACCCGCTCCGGCCCACGCTCCGGATGCTGCTGCGCGGCAACAGCTACCGGTCGGACCTGGCCCGCGTCGCCCGCTCCCGCTTCGACCGGCCCGACACCGGGGTCGCCCACCACTCCCGGTGGCTCACCCTGCCGACCGTGAACCCGGTGCTGACCGGGCGGGTCGGGGACCTCCTGCGCGGGCTCGCCACCCGCGCGCTGGACGAGCGGGCCGACGCGCTGGCGCCCGACCGGCTGGCCCACCAGGTGGCGCACTTCCTCACCGTGCACGGCGCCGCGGTCCGGCAGATGAACCTCGCCCGGGGCGGGCGGGGCGGGATCCGGTACGACAGCCCGTACCTGGACCGGCGGGTCGTGGACCTGGCGCTGTCGCTCACCATCTCCGAGCGCGCCTACCAGCTCCCCGCCAAGCCGCTGCTCGCCGCCGCCCGACCGGCGCGGATGAGCCCGGAGTACTTCACCCGCAGGGACAAGGGCGACTACACCGCGGAGGTCTTCGACAAGCACCGGGCGCTGGCGGGCTGGTTGCGCGGGCTGTTCGACGGCGGGTCGGTGCTGGAGGAGCTGGGCATCGTCTCCGCGCCGGCGCTGCTGCGCGCGGTCGGCGCGTACTCGGTCGACGGGAGCGACTACGCGGAGTTGGCCCACATCGGATTCGCCGAGAAGTGGCTCAGGTCGGTCAGGGACGCCGAGGGGGACCCGCCGGGGGGCCGGGAAGAGGTGGGAAGTGCTCAGCATCAGATCAGGGGTTGAGCTGGTGGACGGGGAGGGCGGCAAGTTCCTCCTCGACGTCGACAAGGGCGTCTACTGGCACCTCAACGGCACGGCGCTCGTGCTGCTGGAGGGGCTGACGACGGGCCGTTCGCTGGACGAGGTCGTCACCGCCGTCGCCGCGGCGGCGGGCGTGGACGAGGAGCGGGTGCGCGCCGACTGCGCGGTGCTGCTGGCGGACCTGCGCCGGGCCAGGCTGGTGGAGGGTGACGCGCGATGAGCACCCCGATCCTGCCGGAGACCGGCGCGTCACCGGGACGGGTGCCGGCCCTGCGCGCACGACTGGCGGTGCTGGTGGCGTTCGTCGCGTGCGCGGGTTCGCCGAGGCGGCTCCAGCGGTTCCTGCGCCTGCTCGCGCGGGGCGCGCGGCGGCCGGACCCGGAGGACCTGCTGCGCTGGCGGCAGGCCGTCGTGTCGGTGAGCAGCCGCTGCGCGGGGGAGGGGTGCCTGCCGCGCTCGGTGGCCACGATCGTCCTCGCCCGCACGTTCGGGTGCTCCGCCACCTGGAAGACCGGCCTGCGCCAGGACCCGTTCCTCGCGCACGCCTGGGTGGAGCTGGACGGGGTGCCGATCGGGGAACCGGAGTCGGTCCGGCACTTCCGCACCTCGCTCGTCGTCGAGCCCTCCTTCACCGGGGGTCGGGGATGACCGGCGGACCGCGCCCCGCGGGCTTCCGCGCCACGCTCCCGCTGCTGCGCCCGTACCGGCGCCCGCTGGCGGTCGCCGGCGTCATCGGCCTGGTGGCCTCCGCGGCGGGCGCGGCGCAGCCGCTGGTGATCGCCTCGATGGTGGACGCGTTCGGGGGCTCCCTGCCGGTGGGCTCCGCGCTCCTGCTGGTCGGGCTGCTCCTGGCGGGCGCGCTGCTGTCCGGCCTGCGCCAGCTCCTGCTGCACCGGACCGGCGAGCGGTTCGCCTACGAAACGCGGGAACAGCTCGTCCGGCACGTCTACTCGCTGCCGGTGGAGGTGCTCGACGGGCGGCAGCGGGCGGACGTCGTCTCCCGGGTCACCACCGACGTGGCGCAGACCAGGGCGATCCTGAACCTG
>NZ_JBHWIE010000582.1:0-3087 GCF_042732085.1 Actinosynnema sp. NPDC059797 | reverse complement strand
CCCGGTGCCGCCGCTCGGCGAGCACCTCGGGCTCGCCGGGCTCCGCGCGCGGCGCCTCGGGCGCGACGCGGGCGGTCAGCGCCCGCACGGTCGGCGACTCGAAGAGCGCGACCGCGGTCAGGGCGGTGCCGAACTCGGCGTTGACCAGGTTGATCAGCTGGAGGCCCATCAGCGAGTGGCCGCCGAGGTCGAAGAAGTTGTCGTCGACGCCGATGCGGTCGATGCCGAGCAGGTCGCGCCACAGACCCGCCATCCGCCGTTCGTGGTCGCCGTCGGCGGGGGCGTACGCGCGGGCGAGGGCGGGCCGGGCCGCGCGGGTCGGGCTCGCGGTCGCGCCCACCAGGCCGACCCACCGCTCGACGCGCCGCGCCAGGTCGCCGGTGGAGACGACGACCCGCCCACCCGGTGCGGCCAGCGCGAGCCGGAAGGCCTCGACGCCCTCGGCCGCGGACAGGGAGTTCTCGGTCATCGCCGCGCCGAGCCGGCCACCCCGCACCTTCGCGGCGGCGGACTCCCACGTGTCCCAGTCCACCGCGAGCCACCGGCCCGGACCGCGGTGGGCCAGGGCCAGGGCGTCGAGGACGAGGTTGGCCGCGGCGTAGGCGGCGAACCCGAGTCCGCCGAGCACGGCCGAGATCGAGGACATCAGCACGCAGAAGCCGACCGGCTCGTCCCGCAGGACCCGTTCCAGCACCAGCGCGCCGCCGGCCTTGGCGCCGAAGTGCGCGGCGCACTGCTCGTCGGTGAGGTCGGAGACCGGGCGGAAACCGGCCACGTCGGTGACGCCCGCCGCGTGCACCACGCCGTCGAGGCCGCCGAAGCGGTCGCGGGTGGCGGCGACGACCTCCCGCATCCGGGCCTCGTCGGTGACGTCGGCGGCGAGCACCAGCACCTCGCCGCCGCGCCGCTCGACCTCGCGGACGCGGGCGATGCGCCCACTCGTGGCCGAGTCCGGCTCGTCGGTCAGGTGCCGGTCCCAGGTGTCGCGCGGCGGCAGGCCGGTCCGGCTGGTCAGCACGAGCTTGGCCGCACAGGTGGCGGCGAGGTGGTCGGCCAGCTCCAGGCCGACCCCGCCGAGACCGCCGGTGACCAGGTAGACGCCGCCCTGGCGCAGCACCGGGTCGGCGGGTCCGTCCGGGGCGGACAGCGGCGCGGCGTCCCACACCAGCCGCTCCCCCGCGCGGAGGGCGACCTGGTTGTCCGTGCCGGTCCACCGCAGCTCCTCGGCCAGCAGGTCCGCCACGCGGTCGTCGCCCGGGACGACGTCGACGGCGCGGCACCGCAGCATCGGGTACTCCTGGGGCAGCACCAGGCAGGCGCCGAGCACGGCGGCCTTCCCCGCCTCCGGCCGGTCGTCGGGGCCGACCGCCTGCACGCGGTCGGTGACCACGGCGATCCGAACCTGGCCGGCGGGGTTCTCCGCGAGGGCGCGGGCGAGCAGGCACAGGCTCCGGAACCCCGGTTCCCGGCCCGCTCGCAACTCCTCCTCGGAACCGGTCTCGCCCACGCCCCACAGGTGCACGACCGTGGCGGGCGGGGTGTCCAGCGCGGCCAGCAGCCGCCGGTGGTCCTCGGCCTCGCCGGGGCGGATCCGGTACCCGTCCCCGGGGACCGCCTCGAACGCGTCGCCCCGCCGGACCAGGGTCACCTCGACGCCGTCGCCCGCGAGCCGGGCGGCCAGCGCGTCGGCAACACCGCACTCGTCCGCCAGCACCAGGCACGGTCCCGCGACGGCTCCGCCGGCGGGCAACTCCCGGGCGCGCCAGACCGGGACGTGCAGCCACTCCCGCACCGACCGCCGAGCGGGGGCGGTCGGGCGGTCGTCGGTCGCGGCCGACTCGCGGTGGCGCGGCGGATCGACCCAGTGGGACTCGCGCTGGAACGGGTAGGTGGGCAGCGGGACCCGGCGGCGGTCCTCGCCGTCGTGCAGCGCCGCCCAGTCGACCGCCACCCCCGCCAGCCACAACCGGGCCAGGGTGGTCAGCACCGCGGCCCCGTCGTCGGTCCGGTCCCAGCGGCCCGGCAGCGTCGACACCACCGACCCGAACCGCTCGGCGGGGCAGTCCGGGTGCCCGCGCAGCAGCGCCCCCAGCGACTGGCCCACGCCGATCTCCACCAGCACGCGGTCCGGTTCGGCCAGCAGCGCCGCGGCGCCGTCGCCGAACCGCACCGGGTGGCACATGTGCCGCGCCCAGTACGCGGGGTCGGCGACGTCCGCGGCGGTGATCCACGTGCCGGTGACGTTCGACAGGTAGGGGATGCGCGGCGCGCCCGCCTCGACGTTCGCCGCCACCCACCGGGTCAGGGGTTCGGCCACCTCGGCGAGCGCCCGCGAGTGGAACGCGTGGGAGGTGGTCAGCCGGCGGCACGCCACCCCGCGCGACTCGAGCAGCGCGGCGGCGAGCCCGACCTCCTCGACCGGCCCGGCCAGCACCGACATGCCGGGGCCGTTCACCGCGGCGACGTCCAGCCCGCGGCCCACCAGCGCGGCGGCCTCGTCGGCGGGCAGCGACACCGCCAGCATCCCGCCCGGCGCGACGCCCTCGATCAGCCGGGCGCGCTCGGCCACCAGGCGGGCCGCGTCCGGCAGCGCCAGCACACCGGACAGGCACGCGGCCACGTACTCGCCGACGCTGTAGCCGAGGAAGGCGTCCGGCCGCACGCCCCAGCTCATCAGCAGCCGGGCCAGCGCGTACTCGACCGCGAACACCGCGGGCTGCGCCAACGCGGTCCGGGCCAGTTCCCCCTCGTCGGTCCCGGTCCGGCCGAGCAGCGCCTGGAAGGCGTCACCGCCCTCGGCGCGGCCACCCCCGAACACGACTTCCGCCAGGTCGACGCCCAGCGCCGGGTCGAGCACCGCGCGGCACTCGTCGAACGCCTGCCGGAACGCGGGTTCCCGCTCGTGCAGCCCGGCGGCCATGCCGCGGTAGTGCTCGCCGACGCCGGCGAAGACGAACGCGACCGGCCGGTCGCCCACCACGTCCGCGCCGACCAGGACCCGGCCCTCGCGCAGGGCGGCGACCGCCTCGCCCACGTCGGGGACGACCACCGCCCGGCGGTGCTCGAACTCGCGCCGCCCCACCTCCC
>NZ_JBHWIE010000581.1:0-3089 GCF_042732085.1 Actinosynnema sp. NPDC059797 | reverse complement strand
CGCCTGGACGACGGCGGACGTCGTGAACGCCCACCCGACCCACGTCACGTCGTGCCGCCACGCCACGACCACCGCGGGGACCAGCGCGCCCCGCAGCCCGAACAGCACCCACCCCTGCGCGAACGCCGCGAGGCAGGCCACCAGGTAGCGCCGGTCCCGCAGCAGGACCGGCAGCCGGACCACGTCGCGGCCGGCCCCCGCGCCGGCGGCCCCACCGGTGCGCAGCACCGCCAGGCTCAGCGCCGCGGCGGCCAGCAGCAGCACGGCGTACGCGAGGAACGGCGCGGACAGGCTCAGGAGGGCGAGGAGCCCGCCCAGTCCCGGTCCGCAGATCCCGCCGAGCAGGAAGCCCGCTTCGAACACGGCGCCGGCGCGGCCCCGCCGGTCGGCCGGCGCGATCGCCAGGAGGGTCGACAGCGCGGACACCGAGAACAGCACCGAGCCGACGCCGCCGAGCCCGCGGAACACGAGCAACTGCCCGTAGGACCCGGCGAACGCCGTCAGGGCCGAGGAGACCGCGCAGATCAGCAGCCCGGCGACCAGGACCCGCCGCTCCCCGAAGCGGA
Organism: Actinosynnema sp. NPDC059797; assembly: GCF_042732085.1. Classification (NCBI taxonomy): domain Bacteria; kingdom Bacillati; phylum Actinomycetota; class Actinomycetes; order Pseudonocardiales; family Pseudonocardiaceae; genus Actinosynnema; species Actinosynnema sp. NPDC059797. The sequence continues at coordinate 2,523 of NZ_JBHWIE010000581.1, read as the reverse complement.
CCGCGAGCCGGCCGCAGAACGGACCGGCGGCCAGCCGCGCCAACGCGAACAGGGAGACGAGAGCCCCGATCCGGGCGGGCCCGGCCCCGAACGTCGCCGCGTACACCGGGAGCACCGGGAGCACCAGTCCCAGGCCCAGCATGACGCAGCCACCGACGACGCTCAGGACGTAGACCTCGCGGGGGAGGCGCGGCTGGGCGGCGGCAACGGGTGGGGCGCTGCCGGGGCCGGCCGCCGTCACGGTCCGGTCACAGGACGATGCTGAGCTTCCCGTGCTCGTACAACGTCTCGTGGTCGAGCACCACGACCCGCCTCCGGATCCGGAACGACTCGCCCTCGGCGACCAGTTCGAACCGGTACTTCCCGACGTAGGCGTCGGAGCGCCCGTGCCCGAAGCGGTGCACGACCACGTTCGCCGCCACGTCGAGGTGCGTGCCCCGGTCGTCCAGGACCTCCACGTTGTTGATCATCCGGTTGGTGCGCGACCGGGGGTTCTCGCACCACACCTCGCCGTTGAGGAGCTGCTCGATCCGCTGGCGCAGCCGGGCGGCGTCGTCGTCGATGAGCCCGAGCGCGCCGGCCGCCTCGCCGCGGACGTCGGTGGCCGGCACCGAGTAGCGGACGTCGTCGGTCAGCATCTCGTCGTACCACTCGCGCAGGCGCCACTCGTCGAGCAGCCGCGCCTCGCGGAACAGGAACCGGCTCACCCGGTGCCACAACCGCACCCGGGCCGCTTCGTCGACCATCAGCTCGGTGGTCATCGCGCCTCCACCTCCCGCGCCTCGACCCGGTGGGCGACGTCGAGGTGACCGTCGTCGCCGTGCATCAGCCGGTCCCACTGCCGCCAGAACTCCCGGGCGGGGAGCTCGTCGGTCGTCTCCGGGACCTCCTTGTCCATCCCGCGCGACAGGTCCGAGTAGCGGACCGTGCGGTTGAGGTAGCCCCGCTGGCACGACTCGACGATCTCGATGTCGTCGGGGGTGGCGAAGCCGGCGGGGCCGAGGAAGGTCAGGTAGTGGCTCTTGCGGAGTTCCCGGATGTCCGGGTCCTCGTCCTTGGGCGCCAGGGCGACCGAGGTGATGGCCATCCGGTCGGCGCCGACCGGGTCGATCTTGCGGATCGTGATCGCGATCGCGTCGATGATCATCAGGTTGGGGAAGATCAGCAACGCGCGGTTGGTGCCGGTGATCCGCTCGGCGCGCTCGGGGCCGAACCGGTCGACGAACCGCGCGGCCGTCGCCTCGATCCGCGGCCGGACCTCGTCGCCGAACATCGGCGTCCAGTAGGCGAGCGGGCGGGCCGCCGCCGGCGGCAGCTCGTTGGCCCCGTGACCCAGCCCGAGGGCGCGGCCGAAACCGCCCCGCCGCCGCGGCGGCACCGACCCCAGCGACTCCATGTAGCCGACGTAGCGCTTGTGCAGGGCCCGGAAGTGGTAGATGTCGACGCTGTTCTCCATCATGAGCTTCCAGTTGGCGCGGGCGCCGTGGAGCTGCGCGCCCTGGATCACCTCCATCCCGACCTCGGACTGGTCGTCGATCAGGTCGAGGTACTCCGTCGCGCCCGCCAGGTACTCGGTCAGGGTGCGCGGCTGCGCCGGGTCGAAGGTGACGAACACGAAACCGCGGTAGGCGTCGCTGCGGTGCCGCGCCAGGCCGAAGTCGGCCTTCCGGAAGCCGGGGCCGTACCCGTCCGGGAGCGGGACCCCGACCAGGTCGCCCCGGTTGGAGAACGTCCAGTCGTGGTACGGGCACCGGAACGACCTGGCCTGACCGGACGGCTGCGAGCAGATCAGGGCGCCGCGGTGGGTGCAGCTGTTCGCGAACACCCGGATCACCCCGTCGGACCCGCGCGCCATGACCACCGGGCGCCCGCCGACGTCGCGCGCCACGTAGGAGCCCGGCTCGGGCACCTCCGACTCGTGCCCGACGTACAACCAGCAGCGGTCGAAGATCCTGGCCACCTCCTGCGCGGCCACGTCGTCGTCGGTGTAGGCGCGGCGATCCACCCGGAACGACAGGCGTTCGAGGTCGTCGATCACGATCGGGTCGCCCACCGGACGCTGCAGTTCGATCGTCACTGCTGCCCCTTTCGCTGAAGCGTCTCGACCGCGCTGATGACCAGCTCGGCCGTGCGCGCGGCGGAATCGCCGCACTCCGGCTGCGCGGCCCGCAGCCTGGCCCGGTAGTCCCGGGCGGGATCGAGCAGGTCGGTGACCGCGTCGGCGACCGCCTGCCCGGTGACGGCGGCCGGCTCCAACGCCGTCCCGAAGCCCGCGCGGCGCACGAAGTGCGCCTGGATGGGCTGGTCCACGGCCAGCGGGATCACCAGCATCGGGGTCGCCGCCCGGATCGACTCCGCCACGGAGTTGTAGCCGCCGTGGGTGATGAACACGTCGGCGCGCTCCAGCACCTCGCGCTGCGGCAGGTACGGGGCGGTGAGCACGTCGTCGGGCAGCGCCAGCTCCCCGGCGAGGTCGCCCACCGCGGCGATCACCTGCGCGCCGGTCGCCGCCGCAACGGTGAT
>NZ_JBHWIE010000580.1:0-3098 GCF_042732085.1 Actinosynnema sp. NPDC059797 | reverse complement strand
CCCCGGGCGAGGTCCGGCGCATCGCCCGGCTCGGCGAGCACCCGAACGCCGTGTGGGCGTTCCGCGGCGACAGCGCGCTGCTCGCCACACCGGGCGACGACGAGGTGGTGCTGTGGGACCTGTCCGACCGGGAGCACCCCGAGCGGTTCGGCGGGGTGGTCACGTCATCCGGTGACACCACGGCCATCGCGCTCAGCCCGGACGGCCGCACGCCGGCCGTGGCGGACGAGAGCGACACCGCGCAGCTCTGGAACGTCGAGGACCCGGACCGCCCGCGCCGCACGGCCCGGCCGCTCGCCGGGCACGAGGACCACGTGATGAGCCTGGCGTTCGGCCCCGACGGCAGGGAGCCGGTCAGCGGCGGCGCCGACGGCAAGGCCGTCCGGTGGGACTTGGGCGCGTTCCACGACCTGCGCGCGCACGTCGTGGAGCGGGCCTGCCAACGGGCCGTGCGCGACCTGACCGCCGAGGAGTGGTCCTGCTACGTCGGCCCCGGTCACGACCACCGCCGCAGTTGTCCCGCCACTACCCCAGCCTGATCCGGAAGTAGTCGAACTCGTTCGCGTCGATCACCTTGTCCCCGTCGCGGTCGAGGAAGATCACCGCGTAGACGGAGTCGGTGTTCAGGTCATCGGGCGTTTCCAGCGCCTTGAAGAGCACCTTCTCCTGGCGCTCGCCGTGCCGCTGCACCCGGTCTCCGGCCAGGTGGCTGTGGGTGCCGGTGCCCAGGAACATCGTCATCCGCCCGGACCGCTCGTCGGACCCGCCGGTGCCGGGCATGAAGTAGGGCACCTCGTTCACCTTCCGCCCGGGTTCGAGCACGAAGATCGTCCGATCCGTCCACGCCCCGATCATCAGCGGTCTGTCGCTGGACCGCCTGGGGAAGTGCAGTTCGAACTCGCCGTCCAGGTGCGTCTCGACCACACCGTCGCGGACGGCCACGGGCGAGGGGTTCCCGTTCTCCCAGAACTCGATGCCGAGGTTCGGCGACTCGTCCTGGTCACCGGGGAGCGCCCGGAGCGAGGACGGGGCGGCGTCCGGCGTCCCGGTGGACTGGCACGCGGTGGCCAGGACCACCGCGGCAGCGGCCAACCATGTCTTCACCACGCCCGAACCGTATTGCAACGCGCCGGCTCCGGTTGCCCGAACGGGCACAGTGCGTTGCGGCAGTTGATCACGCCGCCGATGATGTTCCCGGCGAGCCGGGCAGCGCCGCGCCGACGTTCGTCCACAGTGGACGAACGATTCGCCGTCCACGCCGTATGGCGGTGATCACAGGGAGCCGACTTCGGTCCCGCTTCGTGATCGCGTTGGCGGGCCGGATGGGCGTCGCTAACGTGGAGGTCACTGCCTACGGGTCACCAGGCACAGGGGGACATCGACATGACCGCCGGACACACGACCACCGATCCGACCGCCTACCCGTTCACCCTCTCCGACGGCCTCGGCCTGGACCGGGCGTACGCGGCCGCGCGCGACACCGCCGGGCTGCTCCGCGTCCGCATGCCCTTCGGGGAGGACGCCTGGCTCGCCACCCGGTACGCCGACGTGCGGCTGGTCCTCGGCGACCTGCGGTTCTCGCGGGCCCGGGCGGCAGAGCACGACGAGCCCCGCCTCGCGCCCGGGCGGCTGACCACCGGCCTCATGGCGATGGACCCGCCCGAGCACACGCGGCTGCGCACGCTCGTGGCCAAGGCGTTCACCGCGCGGCGCGTGGAGCGGACCCGGCCGCGCGTGGCGGAGTTCGCGGCCGGGCTGGTCCGCGAGCTGAGGGCCGCCGGCGAGGCCGACCTGGTGGAGGACTACGCCCTGCCCATCCCGGTCGCGATGATCTGCGACCTGCTCGGCGTCCCCGTGGCCGACCGCCCGAGCTTCCGGGAGTGGAGCAACGGCCTGCTGTCCACAGGCGACATCGAGCTGTTCGACGTCAACCGGCAGCGGTTGCGCGACTACTTCGTCGACCTCGTGGCCCGGCGCCGCGCGGAACCCGCCGACGACCTCATGACCGCGCTGATCGAGGCCCGCGACGTGCGCGACCGGCTGTCGGAGGAGGAGCTGGTCGACCTGAGCCTCGGCCTGCTCGTGGCGGGGCACGAGACGACCGCGAGCATGATCGCCGGTTCCGTGTTCGCCCTGCTCGACCGGCGCGACCGGTGGGAGCGGCTGGTGGCGCACCCCGACCTGCTGCCCGCCGCGGTGGAGGAGCTGTTGCGCTACGTGCCGGTCAGCGCGAGCGCGCTGTTCTCCCGGTACGCCACCGAGGACGTCGAGGTCGGTGGCACGGTGGTCCGCGCGGGCCAGCCGGTGCTGGTGGCCATCGGCGCCGCGAACCGCGATCGGCTCCGGTACGAGCTGGGGGACGAGCTGGTCCTCGACCGCGCCGACAACGCGCACCTCGCGTTCGGCCACGGCGCGCACCACTGCCTCGGTGCGCCGCTGGCCCGCCTGGAGGTGCAGGAAGCCCTGCGCGCCCTGCTGGAGGGGTTCCCCGACCTGCGCTTGGCGGGAGAGGTGGAGTGGAAGTCGCTGATGATCGTCCGGGGGCCGAAGCGGATGCCCGTGACCTCGGGCGGCTGACGCGGTCCCGGGGGCGGCGCCGATCTCCGGGCCTTCGAGGCCGGTGCTCGGTTCGTGCCGCCCGGCCGGGTCGAGTGCCCCTGGCAGGAGTCGAACCTGCACGTCCTCGCGGACACACGGGTTTGAGCCGTGCGCGTCTGCCGTTCCGCCACAGGGACAGGTGCGCCGGCGGCCGCGGAGCGCGACGACCGGCGCGGGTGTGTCGTGAGCCTCTCCCGGGACTCGAACCCGGTCCTCCCGCTCACGAGGCGGGTGCTCTCGGCCTGTTGAGCTGAAGAGGCAGGTGGGCTTCCGCCCGACCCGGCGACGACCGTCGCCGGTGGTGCCCTTGCCAGGACTCGAACCTGGGACCTCCGCGTTCGTAGCGCGGCGCTCTGTCCACCTGAGCTACAAGGGCCTGGTGGAGGGCCGGCACGGGTCGTCCCGGCCGGCTCCTCCCCCCGCGTCCCGCCCCGGACCGCGCGGCGACCGGGGACGAGGCGCGGGAATGCTTTTCCGCTCCGCTGTGGAGTTGTCGACGA
>NZ_JBHWIE010000579.1:0-3099 GCF_042732085.1 Actinosynnema sp. NPDC059797 | reverse complement strand
GCGGTCCGGCGTGCCGCGCGCGACGGGCGGCCGCCACCCGGGGGTCTTGGGTCCTTTGTGGACTACCGTCGGCGGCGGCGTGTCCGGGGTCCGCCGCCGGCACCCCGCCTAGTCGGTGTGGTGCCCGTCCCGACCAGGGGAGTTCAGGTACGCCAGGACGGCCAGCACGCGCCGGTTGTGGTCGTCGGACTGGATGATGTCCAGCTTGGTGAAGATGCTCGTGGTGTACTTCGCGACCGCGCCCTGGCTGATCACCAGTCGCTGGGCGACCGCGGCGTTGGAGCAGCCCTCCGCCATCAGCGACAGGACCTCGCGCTCCCGCTGGGTCAGCGTCGCCAGCGGCTCGCGCCGCGCGTTGCCGGCCAGCAGCCGGGAGATCACCTGCGGGTCCATCGAGGTGCCGCCGTCCGCGACGCGGCGGACCGCGTCGATGAACTGGTCGCTGTTGAACACCCGGTCCTTGAGCAGGTAACCGATGCCGCCCGCGCCGTCGGCCAGCAGCTCCCGGGCGTAGAGGCTCTCGACGTGCTGGGACAGCACCAGGATCGGCAGGCCCTTGACCTGGCGCCGAGCCTCCAGCGCGGCCTGGATGCCCTCGTCGGTGAACGTCGGCGGCAGCCGCACGTCCACCACGGCCACGTCCGGCCGTTCGGAGAGCAGCACGGACAACAGCTGCGGCCCGTTGTCCACCGCGGCCACGATCTCGAAACCGTGTGACTCCAGCAGTTGGACGAGACCTTGCCTCAGGAGGTAGAGGTCCTCGGCGAGGACGACGCGCACGGCAACTCCAGGGTGATGGCAGTCGGACCCCCGACTGGACTGCGTACGGTCAGCCTACCGTCGAAGGTCTCGCACCTGCGGGCGATGCCCCGCAGCCCCGTGCCGTGGTCGAGGTCCGCGCCGCCCCGGCCGTCGTCGGCGACGGTGATGCGCAGCAGCTCGTCGGACAGCGTCGCGGTGATCGCCACCTGCTGCGGGTCGGCGTGCTTGGCCGCGTTCGTCAGCAGCTCCGTCACGGCGAAGTAGGCGGCCGACTCCAGCGGCGGGTAGAGCCTGCGCGGCAGGTCCACGGTCAGCTCGACGTCCAGCGGGCTCTCCAGGGCCAGCGCCTCGATGGCCGGGCCGAGGCCGCGTTCGGCCAGCACGGGCGGGTGGATGCCGCGCACCAGGTCCCGCAGCTCCTGCAACGCCTTCACCGACGCCTCGCGCGCCTCGGTGAGCAGCGCGCGGGCGCTGGGCACGTCGGTTTCCAGGTACCGGTCGACCGCGCCGAGCTTCATGCCGATCGCGACCAGCCGGGCCTGCGCGCCGTCGTGGAGGTCGCGCTCGATGCGGCGCAGCTCGGCCTCCTGGATGTCGATGATCTCGGAGCGCAGGTGGTTGAGCCGGTCGACCCGGTCCGCCAGGAGCGCGCCCCTCGTCGGCGACAGCAGGGAGCGGGTGAACACCGCCTGCCCGCGCACCAGGTACGGCGGGGCCAACAGCCAGAGCGTGGCCACGATCAGGCCGACGACCACGGACAGCGCCGCCGTGCTGCCCCGTTCGTCGAGCTGGATGAGGCCGTGCCAGAACTTCACCTCGCCGTTCGGCTCGATCAGCCACAGGACGGGCGGCAGCACCACGCCCTGGATGGCGTAGCCCAGCATGGTCACCGGCAGCAGGCCCGACAGGAAGCCGACCAGCGTGTTCGTCAACGACCACAGCAGGTCCCGCCACGTGGCCGCCTCGACCAGCATCCACTGCACGCGCTGGGCGAGCCCGGCGAACCCGCTCGCGGGCTGGGGCCGGGGCAGGTAGGGCTCCGGGACCTCGACGCCCGCCGCGCCGGCCAGCCGGCGGCCCTGGTTCGCGGTCCAGCGCAGCACCCCGACCGCGACCGGCACCAGGACCAGGCCGACGCCCAGCGGGAGGAACGCCATCGAGATGACGGTGGAGATGAACGAGGCCAGCGACAGCGCGGAGAGCCCCATCAGCAGCACGCCCTGCCACGTCGCCCGCAGGGCGTGGCGGACGTGGGTCTCAAACGCGGTGCTCATCCGGCCGTGTTCCGCCCTGGTCGGGGTAGGGGACACACCATCAGACTAGAGATCACCTGGTCGTGTCACCCCCTGGAGGGGTGACGTGTCCGTTTCAGGGGTTCACCCCTGATTCGGGCACGGACGTGCCGACGGCCCGGTCGTGGGGGATGCGACCGGACCGTCGGGCTCACGCGGGCGACCGGGGTCCCACCCCGGCCGCCGGGCTCGTGATCAGGCCTCGACCGCCTGCCGCCGGTCGACGACGGCGATCTTGCGCGGCCGGCCGCGGTCGGCCACCGGGATGCGGACGGTCAGCACGCCCGCCTCGTAGTCCGCCTCGATCCGCTCGCTGTCCAGGGCGTCGCCCAGGAGCACCCGGCGGGAGAACACCCCTCGGGGGCGCTCGGTGACGTGCCACTGGCGCTCGTCACCCGATTTCGCGACGCGCTCGGCCCGGACGGTGAGCACGTCGCGCTCGACCTCGAGGCCGATCGACTCGGGGGAGACGCCGGGCAGGTCGAACTGGACGAAGAACTCGTCACCCCTGCGGTAGGCGTCCATCGGGATGGCCGAGGGGCGGGACGGCGTGCCCTCGGAACCGAACACCTGCTGGGTGAGCCGCTCCAGCTGCCGGAACGGGTCCGTGCGCACCATCATGGCGCTCGCCTCCTTCTTCGGTGCTTCTCGGCGGTCTTGCCGCCTGCTGAACCTGACAACGGTCGGCTCAACTTTGTTGTTCCTACGGCTGTGCGATTACCTGTGTGTCGTCGTTCACATGCGGGTGGCGGCCAGGAAGTCGCGGGCGATCACGGACGTGACCTCCGGCTTGCACCGGGCGAGCGCGGGCAGCACCAGCTCCCACCGGTGCAGCGCCACCACGGCGACGACCAGGCGGTCCGCCTCGGCCCCCGGCACGTGCGGCACGAGCGCGGCCAGCGCCCGAGCCCGCGCGTCGGGGTCCTCGACCCGGTCGGCGACCGCCCGCGCCCGCTCGGCCCCGGCGACCTCCGCCACCAGCGGCACCAGGACAGCCAACGCCTCCGCCCGCACCTCCCGAAGTGGGATGGCCCGGGCCATCCGC
>NZ_JBHWIE010000578.1:0-3110 GCF_042732085.1 Actinosynnema sp. NPDC059797 | reverse complement strand
GGGTGCGGGTGGAGCGGTGCCGGGACCTGTGGCACGTCGAGCACCTCCTGCTGGCCTACCAGGAGCGGCACCGGGAGCCGCGCGGGTTGGGGGCAGCCCTCGCCCGGCTGCGCGGGTTGCCGGTGCCCGAGGACCACGGGCCGCGCAGGCGCGACACCCAGCCGACGCTGTTCGAGCCCGAGCAGGAGCGGTTGCCCGGTGGCGCCGACCCGCTGGACGCGGTGATCGCGGTGCACGGCGAGCAGCAGCGGGTGGCCGCGGGCCTGCCGCACGCGGACCGGCTGCGGCTGCTGTTCGCGGCCGAGTCGGCGAGCGCGCTGGCCGCCGCCGAGATGACGCACTTCGGCCTGCCGTGGCGGGAGGACGTGCACGAGCGGCTGCTGGAGGACCTGCTCGGCCCCCGGCCGGCGAACGGGGCGCGGCCGCGGGTGCTGGCCGAGCTGGCGGACCGGATCACGGCGGCGTTCGGCGGCAGGCAGGTCAACCCGGACCACCCGCCGGGGATCGTGCGGGCGTTCGCGCGGGAGGGCGTGGACGTCCCGTCGGCGCGGGCGTGGGTGCTCAGGCGCGTCGACCACCCGGCCGTCGAACCGCTGCTGGAGTACAAGGAATTGGCCCGGCTGTGGGTCGCGCACGGGTGGTCGTGGCTCGACACGTGGGTGTCGGGCGGGCGGTTCCGGGCGGACTACGTGGTGGGCGGCGTGGTGTCCGGGCGGTGGGCCACGCGGGGCGGCGCGGCGCTGCAGATCCCGCGCGTGCTGCGCACGGCGGTGCGGGCCGACCCGGGGTGGAAGCTGGTCGCGGCGGACGCGGCCCAGCTGGAGCCACGCGTGCTGGCGGCGCTGGCGGACGACCGGGAGTTCGTCGAGGTGTCCACCGACGACGACCTCTACACGACGCTGGCGGACGAGGCCTTCGGCGGCGACCGGGACCGGGCGAAGGTCGCGATGCTGTCGGCGATGTACGGCGGCACGGGCGGCGAGGCCGGTCCGGCCATGGCCGTGCTCCGGCGCCGGTTCCCCGTGGCCGTCGGCTACGTCGAGGCCGCCGCCCTGGCGGGCGAGCAGGGCCGGGCGGTCCGCTCCCGGCTGGGCCGCACCAGCCCGCTGCCGTCGGAGGCGTGGCGCGAGCTGACCGGCAGCGCGGACGACGGCGAGGACGCGCTGCGCCGCTCCCGCCGCGCGGCCCGCGACTGGGGCCGCTTCACCCGGAACTTCGTCGTGCAGGCCAGCGCCGCGGACTGGACGGCGGCCCTGCTGGGCGCGCTGCGCCGCCGCCTCCACCACACCGCGCCGGCCGCGCATCTGGTCTTCTTCCAGCACGACGAGGTCCTGGTGCACTGCCCGGAGGACCAGGCGGGGGTGGTGTGCGCCGAGGTCGCCGCGGCCGGCGAGGAGGCCACCCGCCTGGTCTTCGGCGACACCCCGGTCCGCTTCCCCCTCAAGGCCGTCGCGGTCGACACCTACGCCGACGCCAAGTGACCGCCGGGCGCCCGTTGAGCCGTTCGGGCTCTTGAACGATCATCATGAGAGCGCTCTCATGAGAGGGCCGCCGTCGTCCCCGTCGCGCAGGACACAGTGACAAGGAGGTCACCGCCATGGCGCTCAACCCGAGCCGACGGCGGGTGCTCGCGACCGCTGCCGCCCTCATCACCGCCGTCCCCCTCACCGCCCTCGCCACGGCCGACGCCTCGGTGCCGTCCACCCCACCGGGCTGGACGCTCCAGTGGAGCGACGACTTCACCGGCCCGGCCAACACCCTGCCGTCCTCGCAGAACTGGATCTTCGACCTCGGCCACGGCTACCCGGGCGGCCCCGGGAACTGGGGCACCGGCGAGATCCAGAGCTACACCAACAGCACGAACAACATCAAGCTCGACGGCGCGGGCAACCTGCGCATCACCGCGCTGCGCGACGGCGGCGGCAACTGGACCTCCGCCCGCATCGAGACCCAGCGGGCGAACTTCAAGCCGCCCGCGGGCGGCAAGCTGGCGATCGAGAGCCGCCTCCAGATGCCCAACGTCACCGGTCAGGCGGCGCTCGGCTACTGGCCCGCGTTCTGGGCGCTCGGCTCCCCCTACCGCGGCAACTACTGGAACTGGCCCGCCATCGGCGAGTTCGACGTCATGGAGAACGTCAACGGCATCAACTCCGTCTGGGGCGTGCTGCACTGCGGCGTGAACCCCGGCGGCCCGTGCAACGAGACCAACGGCCTCGGCGCGAGCAGGCAGTGCCCCGGCTCGTCGTGCCAGTCGGCGTTCCACACCTACCGGTTCGAGTGGGACGAGAGCAGCAGCCCCAAGCAGCTCCGCTGGTACGTGGACGGCCAGCAGTTCCACAGCGTCAGCCAGAACCAGCTCGACGCCACCACGTGGAACAACATGACCGGCCACGCCGGGTACTTCCTGCTGCTGAACCTGGCCATCGGCGGCGCGTTCCCCAACGGCGTCGCCGGCCACGCCACGCCCACCTCGGCCACCGTGCCGGGTCACTCGCTGGTGGTCGACTACGTCGCGGTGTGGTCGGCGGGCGGCGGCGGCAACCCCACCACCACGACCACCACCACCCAGCCCGGCGGCAGCGGCTGGGACGCCTACGCCGAGATCCAGGCCGAGCAGGCGACCTCGCGCAGCGGCGGCACGATCGAGTCGGCCGAGGGCGGCCAGGCGGTGGCGCAACTGCGCAACGGCGACTCGCTGCGGTTCTCCGGCGTCCGGTTCGGCTCGACCACCGCGCGCCAGTTCTACGGCCGGGTGGCGTCCGGCGCGGCGGGCGGCGCGAGCGGCCTGGTCGAGGTGCGGCTGGGCAGCCCGACCGCGACACCGGTCGGCAGCTTCGCCGTCGGCAACACCGGCGGCTGGCAGAGCTGGCGCACGGTGCCCGCGAACATCTCGGGCATCACCGGCACGCACGACGTCTACGTCACGTTCACCAGCGGCCAGCCCAACGCCTACGTGAGCGTGAACTGGATCAGGTTCGGCACGTGAGAACCGTGGCGGGCCGCGCCCGCCGCCCCCCCCCCCCGCCCGCCCCCCCCCCCCCAAGGGGTGGGGGGGTGCGGTCGAAGCCCCCAACCCACCCCCCGGGGGCCCGAGGCGCCGGCCACCAACC
>NZ_JBHWIE010000577.1:0-3132 GCF_042732085.1 Actinosynnema sp. NPDC059797 | reverse complement strand
ATGTTCCGGCGACACCCGTGATCTAACCTCCATAACTCGTCGGCTGCGTCAGATTTGTATAAGAGACTGCCTCAGGTCCCCACGACCTCCCGGGCCGTCGGCGCGCCGTTGCGCGCCGGGTCCGCCGGTGACCGCTCCGCGACCGGGGCCGGCGCGACCTGCCCGGCCGGGCGCCGCTCCCGGTTGCGGTCCACGAAGTGCAGCGCCCACAGGAAACCGCCGCGGATCAGGCACACGATCGCCGTGGCGAAGAAGATGCCGTAGGGGATGCTCATGCCCATCAGCAGCCCGTACACGACCGCCACGCCCCCGCCGAACGCCACCTGCGAGGCGGGCCGCGACGGCGACGTGCCCGGGTCGGTCACCATGTAGTTGGTGAACAGGATGAACGCGACGCCGGTCATCATGCTCAGCCCCGACGGGATCGACACGTCCAGCAGCACGCCGCGCACCACCGCCTGCAGCGCGAACCCCACCAGCCAGGCCATGATCAGCCACAGCCGGTTGGTCAGCATCCCGTTCAGCATCGAGCCCGCCATGAGGATGACCAGCGGGATCGCCCAGTCCCAGAACGTGCCCACGTGCTCGGTGAAGTGGTAAGGCGGCGCGATCGACGCCCACGGGAACACGAGCAGGATCACCGCGATGCCGAAGTTCGACGGGTTCATGTAGTGGCGCAGCCGGCCGCGCACCGGCGCCCGCAGCACCCACTTCGCCCCGACCGCCACCGTGACGCCGAAGAGCATCACCCAGACCTGGTCGTTGACGTAGGTCAGCATGTTCACCGCCAGCGCGGTGATGTGCGCCGGGTACAGGAACTCGACCACGCCCCGGGCGCCGCCGCCGGCGAACCGCGGCGCGCGGCCCTCCTGCCGGGCCGAGACCAGCTCCAGCCCCATCTCCACGGCGTAGGCGGTGGCCAGGGCGAGGAACGGCCACAGCCACGGCTGCTCGAAGCCGAGCACGGTGTAGCCCAGGACGTTGAACACGCTGATGGAGATCGCGAACCGCCGCAACGCCGTGATGATCTTGGTGTCGTGCCGCGGCGGCGCGGTCGGGGTCGTCGTGTCGGCCATGTCGGTCACTTCTCCTCGGCCCGTTCGCCGAGCAGCACGTCGTGCCAGCCCGGCCCCAGTGTCATCTCCTGCCGGCGCACCTCGCCGTCGCGGTCGCGCCACGTGATGCGCGCCCGCACCGGCCCGTCCTCGGACCCGAGCCCGAAGTGCACCTCGTGGCTGCGCTTGCCCGAGTGCCCGCTGCCGCCGTCGACGCGGTTGACCAGCGTGCGGCCCGACGCCGTGGTGACCTCCACCTGCGCGCCGATCACGGGCGAGCCCGCGCCGGGGAACGACCCGGGGCTCACCCCGCCCTCGTGCGTCAGGCGCAGGCCCAGGAACCGGCCGGGGGACCCGGCGGTGTTGCGGTAGAAGACCGGGTCCTCCCACTGCCGGGAGACCGCCATGTCCAGCCTGCCGTCGCCGTCCACGTCACCGGTCGCGATGCCGCGCGTGGGCACCGGCACGTCCAGGTCCAGCGCCGGCGACACGTCGGTGTAGAAACCGCGGCCGTTCCGGGCGAACAGGTGGAACCGCTGGTGGCCCGCCACGTCGTCGCCGGGACCCACCACCGGCCACCACAGCGGGTTGGCCAGCAGCGCGTCGTTCGCCGTCGCCAGCTCCTGCAGCTGCGGCCAGCGGTTGACGTCGCCCTTGACGAAACCGGTCGCCTGCGCGACCTCCAGCTCGCCGTCGTTGTCGAAGTCGACGATCTTCACGTCCCAGCCCCACCCGGACCAGGCCAGCTGCAGCGGACCGCTCTCGTCCTCCCAGACCGCCTCCCCGGCGGCCAGCGCCGAGGAGACCGCGGCCCGGTCGTCCTCCGTGCTGAGGAACGCGAAGTGCGACTCCTCGATGCCGAACGACGTGGTGATGTTGCTGACGTACAGGTCGTACACGCCGTCGCCGTTGAGGTCGCCGAAGTCCACGCCCATGCCCTTGAACGAGTCGAGGCCGACGTTCTTCGACCGCGGCTCCAGCGGCCCGCGCGAGCCCTCCACCAGCCGGAACGCCGGTCTGCCCGGCGTGGACTCGTTGTGCAGCAGCCGGTCGGGGCCGAAGTCGTTCGCCACGTACAGCTCCGGCAGCAGGTCGCCGTCGACGTCGTTGGAGGCGGAGGCGAGGGTCCAGCCGCGCGAGGCGTCCGACGGGATCGCGCCGGGCGCCTCCCGGAACACCGCCGAGGGCTCGTCGCCCGCCGAACCGCCCGCCCACAGCAGCAGGTGGTCCGGGCCGCCGTTGAGGGCGGCGGACATGGAGGCGTTCATCTCCACGCCCGTGCTCTGCGACGGGTCCAGCACCGGGCCGTCGGGGAAGTAGTTGCCGATGTAGATGTCGTCGTGGCCGTCGCCGTCGAAATCGGCCACGGTCGCGGAGTTCGAGTTCCACTCCGGTCCGTCGTAGCGGCCCGAGGAGGCGCCCGGCACCAGCTCGGTCGCCCGGTAGGCGTCCGGGCCGAGGCCGTCGGCACCAGCCCTGGCCAGGTGCAGGATCGGGGTGCGGCCCCACAGGTAGACCAGCAGGTCGATCCGGCCGTCCTCGTTGAAGTCGCCGGGCACGCACCCCATGGGCGCCATCACGTCGTTGACCGGCAGCGACCCGGGGCCGAGCACGAACGGCTCGTAGCGCCGCTCCCGGCCGGGCACCGGCGCCGGGGTGACGACCACCTGGTCGACGCGCACGTCCACGTAGCACAGGTCGTTGGCCAGGCCGTCGCCGTCGAGGTCGTTGAGCGCGACGGCCGAGCCGACCGAGGAGATCCAGGCGTCGATGTGCGCGTAGCGCTGGTTCACCGCGCGGATGGACCGCTGGGTGTGGCCGCCCGGGAGGGCGACGGTTTCCGGTGCGAAGCCGAAGCGCGACGCGAGGTCCCGCTTCTCCTGCGCCGACACCTCGGGCAGCCGGGCCACCAAGAACGTGGCCGCGACGAGCACGAGCGCCATGACGCCGGGCAGTTGCCTGCGCAGCCATCTGGCTGTGGAGGTCACGGGCTGACTCCTTCCTGGCGGGCGGGGTCCCCGCGGCACGACGCCGCGGCCGGGTATTCGCGCACGCCCTCCCGGGCGCGGTGGGGACC
>NZ_JBHWIE010000576.1:0-3157 GCF_042732085.1 Actinosynnema sp. NPDC059797 | reverse complement strand
TTTAACGGTCCGGGGTCACCGGCCGGCGTCCAACCGCGCGGCGCCGGGGGTGGGGGGCTGCCGGTGCCGCCCTTCGGCGGGCCCCGCCCCCCCGGTTTTGGCCCCACGGCGCCCGGGAACGAGTCGCGGCCCGGCCGTTCGGCGATGACCCGTGCACCGTGACAGCGTCGCCGCAGCGGCGCGGGGCGTGGACCACCTCCGCTGCCGTGCCGCTACAGTGACGAGTCGTGACCGCGAGTGATCGGATCGCGCCCGCGCTGCTCCGGGTCCGCGACGCCTCGGGCGCGGTCGTCGGGGCGGGGTTCCTGGTGGGGAGCGCCGCCGCTGTCACCTGCGCCCACGTCGCCCGCGCCGACGCGGTCACCGTGGACTTCCCGCTGCTCGACGGCGTGCCGCTGCCCGCGACGGTGGTCGAGCGTCGCGACATCGCCCCGAACGGCGCGGGCGACGTGGTCGTGCTGTCCCTGCGCCCGCCCCGGGCCGCCCTGCCCGTGCCGCTGGTCCGCGCCGAGGACGTGTGGGGTCATCCCGTGCGGGTGTGCGGTTTCCCGGCGGGCTTCGACGACGGCCGCTGGCTGTCCGGCGAGCTGCGCGCCAAGCAGGGCACGGGCTGGCTCCAGGCCGAGCTGGACGGGCCGGTCAAGTCGGGTTTCAGCGGCGCGCCGGTGTGGGACGAGAGGCGCGGGGGCGTCGTGGGGATGCTCGTCGCCAGGGCGGGGGAAGGCACCGCGTTCGTCATCCCGGCCGCAGACCTGGGCGGGTGGGACGACAGGCCCGAGCCGTTCCGAGGTCTGGCCGCGTTCGACGAGGACGACGAGCTGTTCTTCCGCGGGCGCGACGCCGACGTGGCGCGGCTGCTCGACCACGTGGCGACGCGGTCGCTGGTGCTGGTCGTCGGCCCGTCCGGCAGCGGCAAGTCGTCCCTGGTACGAGCCGGCCTGCTGCCCGCACTGCGGCGCGACGGCGTGCACGTGACGGTGGTCCGCCTCGGCTCGGAGCCGCCGGAACCGCCCCGCGACCGGCGTGCCCTGCTGTTCGTCGACCAGTTCGAAGAGGTCGTGCGGGAGGACCCCGGCCTCGCCCGCACGGTGCTGGACCGCTTGGTGCGCGCGCGGTGCCGGGCCGTGCTGACCCTGCGCTCGGACTCGCTGGACGAGGTGCTGACCGCCTCGACCGCGCGCCGCCTGGACCATGCCGTGGTGCTCGTCGGCCCGCTCGACGCCGAGGGCCTGCGCGCCGCGATCACCGAGCCGGTCGCCGTCGTGGGCGGCGTCGAGTTCGAGGACGGCCTGGTCGAGCGCATCCTCGACGACGCGGGCACCGAGCCAGGTCGGCTGCCGCTGGTCGAGTTCGCCCTGACCGAGCTGTGGCGGGGACGCTCGGGCGGCAGGCTGACCCACCGCGCCTACGACGCGATCGGCGGCGTGTCCGGCGCGCTGACCCGCTGCGCCGACCGGCTTCTGTGGCTGCCCGAGACCAGGGCCCGGGAGGTGCTCACCCGCCTCGCCGGCCCGGACGGCTCGGGCGGGTTCACCCGCAGGCGCCTGCCGGTGGCCGAGGTGGACGACCCGGAGGTGCTGGCGGCGCTGGTGGCGACCCGGCTGGTCGTGGTCGACGGAGGCGCGGTCGAGCTGGCGCACCAGGCGCTGGTGGACCGCTGGCCGAGGCTGCGCGACTGGCTGGCGGCCGACCGTGAGTTCGTGGCGTGGCGCGGAGAGCTGAACCAGCGGCGGGTCCAGTGGGAGGCGGAGGGACGGGACCCCGGCAGTCTGCTCGGAGGGGTGGCGCTGGCGCGGGCTCAGGCGTGGGCCGCGCGGCGCGGGCTGTCGGCGGGCGAGCGGGACTTCATCGCGCGCGGCCGGGCGCGGCAGCGGCGCGAGGTGTGGTCCTGGCGCGCCGTCGCGGCGGTGGTGACCGCGGCGGCGCTGGTCGCGGCGTCGCTGTGGGCGCGGACCGAGCGGCAGCGCGCGGAACTGGGCGACCAATTGCGCGGGGGCAACGCCGGTCAGCTCGCCCTCCAGTCGCTGCGGCTGCGGGACGAGCGGCCGCTGGAGGCTTTGCAGCTCGCCCTGGCGGCGTGGCGGGAGGCCCCCGACCACCCGGACGCGCGACGGGCGGTGCTCGCGCAGGCGCAGGACCGCGGGTCGGCCGACCGGCTGCTGCCGCTGCGGCGCGGCGGGCACGTCTCCGACCACGTTGGCAGCCGCGACGGCGAGGTCATCGCGGTGCGGTCGGAGAACCCGGGAGTGGTGGTGCTGGAGCACGGACGGCGGTGGGAGCTGCCCGCCGGTCAGGTCAACGCCGTGGCGCTGAGCCCGGACGGGACGGCGCTCGCCGTGTCTTCCCCGGTGGAGCTGCGCCTGTGGCACGTCCCGGACCGGACCGTGCGCTGGACCGCGCGGCCCACCGCCGCCCACACCGGCTTGAGCTTCGACGCGACGGGGAGCGTGCTGACCGCGGCGGTCGACGGTGGCGTGACCACCGCCTGGGACGCGGCCACCGGCGAGACCGTCCTCGACGTGCCGTTCCGCAGCGACGGCGCGGTGCTGGCGCGGGACCGGCGGACGCTGGTCGCGCACGTGGACGAGGGGGGCTCGTCGGACGTGGTGGTGCTCGACCTGCCGACCGGGCGTCGCCGGACCTACGTCGCGGCCACCGTGCTGCGGCAGGGCGAGGTGGTCGTCGAGTGCGCGGACGGCGGCTACCGGGCGCACGTCGTCGCCACGGGGGAGTCCACTCACCGGGACCGCCCCCTCGACCCTTGCCGGGAGTCCGGCTTTCCCGGCCACGCCGATGGCAGCGGGCAGTTCCTACCGCTGAGGGAGGACGAGGGCACGCGCACCTTCCTGGACCCGGTCGCCGACTCGACCTACACGTTGCGCGAACGGGTGGCGGAGCACGTGTTCGCGGTCGGCGGCCTGACCCCGTCCGGCGGGTTCACCGCCCACCTGGTGGGGGAGCACCTGGCGGTGCGCGGTCGCGCCCCGTCCCCGGACCCGCCCTGGACGCCGGCGCCCCTCGACCGAATCCTGGTCGCCCCGGCTCCGGACGCGCGGACCTGGGCCGAGGTGGTGGGCGGCGAGCTGCGGCTGGTGACGGGCGGTGACGTGCGGCGGGGCCCGGCCCCGCCGGGGGCCACCTGGGTGGGGTTCACCCC
>NZ_JBHWIE010000575.1:0-3183 GCF_042732085.1 Actinosynnema sp. NPDC059797 | reverse complement strand
GTCCCCCCCGCCGTGTGCCTCCCACCCGCGGGCGGGGCTCCGCCCCACCGGGCCGCCGCCGCTCCCGCGTGTCGGGGTTCAGCCCTCGCGCAGCCAGTCCGACATCCGCTCGCCGATCATGATGGAGGTCAGGTTGGTGTTGGCGCGCACCGTGCTCGGCATGACGGACGCGTCGCAGACGTGCAGCGCCTCCAGGCCGTGCACCGCGCCGCGCGCGTCGACGACCGAGTCGGGCTCGGAGGCCGGGCCCATGCGGACCGTGCCGGTCGGGTGGTAGGCGCTCTCCAGGCTCGTCTTGACGTACTGGCGGACCATGTCGTCCTTGTCGATCATGGCGTCGCGCAGCACCACGAAACCCTGGCCCAGCTCCAGGATGTCCGGGTGGTGGGCCAGCTGCCACGCGGTGCGCACGCCGTCGACCAGGACGTCCATCTCCCGGTCGTCGTCGAGGAAGTTGAGCGCGATGGCGGGCTGGGCGGCCGGGTCGGTCGACGGCAGCGTGATCCGGCCGCGCGAGCCGGGCCGTTGCGACACCACCATCACGCCGAGGATCTCGTCGGTGCCCGAGAGCATCTGCAGTTCCGGGAACGGCCCCAGGTCGAAGTGGTTGACCATGTAGTACTGGAGGTCGTTGAACTCCCCGGTGACCGGCGAGGTGGTCCGCAGGATCTGCTGGAGGAACGCCTGCGTGCGGTCCACCACGCCGGGCTTGGGCACCAGGAACGCACCGGTGCGCTGGTGGTCGACGAGGTTCGCGCCGACGCCGGGCAGGTCGGCGCGGACGTCGACGCCGAGCCGGCGCAGGTCCTCGGCCGGGCCGACGCCCGAGCGCAGCAGGATCGCGGGCGAGGCGACCGCGCCCGCGGCCAGCACGACCCGGCGGCCCTCCACCAGCTCGTAGGAGCCGCCGCCGGTGGAGGCCAGCACGCCGACCGCCCGCGAGCCCTCGAACACCACGCGGTCGACCAGCGTGCCGGACCGGATCTCCAGGTTGGCCCGGTCGCGGACCAGGCTCAGGTAGGTGGTCGCGGTGGTGGCGCGGTGCACGGCGTCGTGGCGGGTCGAGGGGATCGACCCGATGCCGGTGGCCTCGGGGTGGTTGTGGTCCTTGACCTCCGGGAAGCCGGCGTCCAGGCAGGACTCCACGAACGCCGTCTGCCCCGGGGCCAGCTCCTCGGGCCGCCAGCGCCGGATCGGCATGGGCCCGCCGCCGCCGTGGAACTCGCCCTCGCCGAAGTCGAGGTCGCGCTCCAGCCTGCGGAAGGAGGGCAGCACGTCGGCGTAGGACCAGCCGGGGTTCCCGGCGGCGGCCCAGTCGTCGTAGTCGGCGGGCACACCGCGCAGCCCGACCGTCGCGCCGACCGCGGACGACCCGCCCGTGGCCCGGCCGCGCGGGTAGCGGATGCGGCGGCCGTCGTGGACCTCCGCGCGGAAGGTCCAGTCCTGGCCGGTGAACGACATGGTCCGGCCGTAGCGGATCTCCTCCGGGATCTCCTCCGGCGTGACGTGGTCCGGACCGCCCTCCAGCAGCAGCACGCGTCGCGCCGGGTCCTCGCTCAGCCGGACCGCGAGCGCCGCGCCGGCCGATCCGGCACCGACGATGATGTCGTCAAAGTGAGCCGTCATGAGTGTCCTCGGGGTTTGTCGGCACTTCGGGCGCAGAGTCTGCGGCCCCCTCCGGCCCGAGCGTCGCACCCGTGCCCGGGTCCGGCTACTCGCCGCTTGCCCGCCGTGATCACCGGCCCGGGAAAGGCGCGCGACCGGGTGTTCCGGGCCTCGTCCCGAGCGGTTCGCACGCTGGAAGTAGGCATCGGGCGCGGGTCCGCTCAACGATTTCCAGTAGTCCGAGAGCCGCGTTCACCCGCGGCAGGGCGAAGGGAGCGAAAATGGCCGGCCCGTGGCGGGCGCTCAGGCGACGCGTGCTGACTCCCGGCGTGTCGAACACGAAACTGGAAGTACGCGGTTTCCACGAGAAGGACGCGGCTGCGCGCGACCTCCTGGAAACCGTCGGCCGCTCTTTCCTGGAGGGTTACGGGTACGCCGCCGAGGCGCGCACCCCGGAGGAACCCGAGGAGCGGCTGGAACAGGTGCCGCGCAGGTTCCGCGGTTTCGCCTACGAGGGCGCCGCGATGGGCTTCGCGGTGCGCGACGGGCTCCCGTTCGGCCGGGGCGGTCGGACCGCGCGGTTCCTGGCCGGGCGCGCCGCCCGGCACTCCTACATGGCCTACGTCGGCATCGGCTGGGCGATGGCCCGCGTGCCCCGGTTCCGCTGGTCGCGGCTGGAGCTGGGCGACCCGCTGCTGCGGTGGCTCGCGCTGGACGGCTACGGCTTCCACCAGGCCTACTTCCGCACCGGGGAGTACGTCCGGGGCCAGTACCGCGAGCCTGGCTTCCCCTGGCCCGGCGGGGACCACGCCTGGTACGCCGACCACGCGATCGACCAGGGCATCGGCCGGGCGATGTGGTTCGTGGGCGGCGCGGACCAGCGGGTCGTGGCGGACCTGATCGACTCCTTCGCCGCGGAGCGCCGCCCCGACCTCTACAGCGGCGCGGGCCTGGCCGCGACCTACGCGGGCGCCGCGGACGAGGGCGAGCTGCGGGCGTTCCGCGATCGCGCGGGCCCGCACCTGCCGCACGTCGCGCAGGGCAGCGCGTTCGCCGCCACCGCGCGGTTGGAGGCCGGTCTCGGTGACGAGCACACCGCCCTGGCCACCCGCGTGTTCTGCGGGATGTCGCCGGAGGAGGCTCAGCAGCTGTGCGACCGCACGCGGCCCGCGACCGCCGCCGAGGTGCCCGGAGAGCCCGGCGTGCCCTCCTACGAGGTGTGGCGCAGGCGCATCACCGCGGCCTTCGTCACCGGCGCCGAGGTGTCGTCGTGACGACCACCGCGCCGACCGAGCTGCCCGGACCCCCGCGCGGCGCGACACCGGGGCTGCTGCTGCGCATGGCCCGCGACCGCCTGTCGGTGATGACCTCGGTGTCGCGCCGGTACGGCGACGCGGTGCGGCTGCGGCTGGGCCCCAAGTCGCTGCACTTCTTCAACCACCCCGACCACGCCAAGCACGTGCTGACCGACAACGCCGCCAACTACGCCAAGGGCATCGGCCTGGTGCACGCCCGCCGCGCCCTCGGCGACGGCCTGCTCACCAGCGAGGGCGAGGTGTGGAAGGCGCAGCGCAAGAC
>NZ_JBHWIE010000574.1:1402-3201 GCF_042732085.1 Actinosynnema sp. NPDC059797 | reverse complement strand
CCTCGGGTCCCTCACGCGGGCGGCCCCTTCTCCGGGCCGCCCGTGCGAGCGGCCAGGGAGGAGGGTCGGGTCACACCGCCGGGTAGGCGTAGTAACCGGGCTTGGCGAAGCGACGACGCACGATCCTCTTCAGCAGTTCCACCACACCGCTCCTCACCCTGGGGAACACCCAGTGTCACGACTTGATCACCGCAAGTCAACAGCCCGGCGCGACCGGAACTCCCGGGAGGCGCCGACGCGCGGCGCACCGACGCAACCCTTCGTCCACTTTGGACGATGGCCGGCTGCGCGGGCTCGGCCCCGCGGCGTAGTGTGTGCCGTGATCATGCTGCCGTCCCGGAGGTTGGCGATGCGCTCGACGCGGGTCCGCTCGTTCCGCACGCCCGACGGCGTCACGCTCGGGGTCGAGCACTTCGGTGACGCGGCGGCGCCCCTCGTGCTGCTCGTCGGCGGCGTCACCATGCTCTCCTGGCCCGACGAGCTGTGCGCGGCGCTCGCCCGCGGCGGACGTCACGTGGTGCGCTACGACCTGCGCGACTCCGGCACGTCCACGACCGCCGACCCCGAGGCCCCGGCGTACGCGCTGCGCGACCTGGCCGCCGACGCCGCCGCGCTCGCCCGCGGGCTCGACGACCGGCCGGCGCACCTGGCGGGCATCGGCGTCGGCGGGATGGTCGCCCAGGTCGCCGCGCTCGACCACCCAGGCGCGTTCTCCGCCCTCACCCTCGTCGGGACGCGGCCCGTCGCGCCGGGCCCGGTCGACGCCGACCTGCCCGACCACGACGCGGCGACGATGGCCCGCCGGTTCGCGCTCCCGATGCCCGACTGGTCCGACCGCGCCGCCGTGGCGGAGTACGCCGCCGCCGGCGCGGAGGTCCTCGGTGACGACCCCGCCGAGGCACGCGCGGTCGCCGGGCGCGTCTTCGACCGCACACCGGGCGCCGGGCCCGCCGTCCGGATGGCCAATCACCTGGGCGTGGTGTTCGCCAGGCTCGACTGCACGCCCCGCTGGCGCGAGCGCCTGCCCGGGTTGGCGGTGCCGACGCTCGTGGTGCATGGCCGCCGCGACCGCTTCTTCCCGGTCGGCAACGGCGAGGCGCTCGCCCGCGAGATCCCCGGCGCGCGACTGCTCGTGCTCGACCAGGCCGCGACCGCGATCCCCCGCACGGCCGTCGGCGAGGTCGCCTCGGCGATGCTCGCGCTGTAGCCACGCGCCGCGTCGAAGACAAGGGCGGCAGCAGAAGAAAACCACATCGGGTGACGTTGCCCGGACCGCGCCGCAGGAGCCGTTAGGCTCGCCCCCGCGTTCCCCACCGACACCTGCGCCGCACTCCGGGAGTGGTCGTCGACCATGAACTCAGACGCGTCCCGCCCCCGTTCCCGACGCCCCGCCGCCGTCGTCCGCGGCGCCGCACTCCTCGCCCTCTGCTCGGCGGTCGCGCCGACCGGCGTCGCGGGCGCGGGCACCGCGACCGCCACCGGCGTCGTCGTGTGCGCGACGACCTCGACCTGGACCTACTCGCCGGGTGTCGTGCTGCTGCCCAGACCGGTCGTCACGCGGGTCCACGACCGGTACACCTCCTGCACGTCACCGGCCGGCGGCGTCACCGGGGGTTCGAGCAGCTTCACCGTCGAGCGCGACGCGGGCTGCCTCGAACCGGTCGCCGCCGTCCCCGAGACGCGGGTGATCACCTGGGACGACGGCAGGGCGTGGGGGGTCTGCTAGTCGGTCCCGGTCGGCTCGCGGCCGGGCCTCGAGGTGGGGAGGGTGGGGGGGACCAGGGGGGCGGGCGGGTGGG
>NZ_JBHWIE010000574.1:0-1392 GCF_042732085.1 Actinosynnema sp. NPDC059797 | reverse complement strand
CCTGGGACGACGGCAGGACCAGCACGTTCAGCTACACCGTCACCGTCAGCTCCCTCCCCGGGCTCGACGTGGTCACCAAGACCGGGACCATCACGGCGGGCGAGTTCGCCGGTCACGCCGCGCAGGCGACCCAGGCCGCGCCGACCCTCGACCTCCTGCGGTGCCTCGGGGAGGGCGTCCAGCGGCAGACCGCCCTGGGCACCTTCGTGATCGCGTGACCGCCGGGCGGGTCGCGATCACGGGTGTCGCGGCGGAGGCGGCGCCCCTGCTCCGCGACCTCGTCCCCGAGCTGTGGTGGCACGACCGCTCCCCGTTCCTGGGCGCCTCCGCCCGCGCCGCGCTGCCGTGGCTGCGGTACGAGCACCGGGACCACCGGGCGGAGGCCGCCGCACCGCCCGCGCCACCGTTGCCGGCGCGCCCGGTGCCCGCCGGCCGGGCCGGGATCAGCTTCGCCCCCGAGGACGGCACGGGCGCGCGCTCCTGGGCGGCCGCCCGCGGCCTGCGGCTGCTCGCCCCGGCGCGGGCCGCGACGGCGGTCGCCGCCGACAAGATCGACGCGCTGCGGTTGTTCGAGCGCGCGGGCGTGGCCGTGCCGGAATCCCGGGTGGTCCTCGCCCGCCCAGGTGACGCCGAGTCCTGCTGGGCGGCGGGCGGTCGCCGCCCGGTGGTGGTGCAGCGCCGCCTCAACAACCTCACCGGCAAGGGCACCCGGCTGGTGACCGGCCCGGCGGAACTCCGGGCCGCGCTAGGCGACTGGCGGGGTGAGCGGCTGCGGGTGTCCGCCTACGTGCCGGGGACGCCCCTGACCGTGAGCGGGTGCGTCACCGGCGACGTGACCGCGGCGTCCGCGGTGTCCCACCAGCTCGTCGGCCTGCCCGAGCTCACCTCGTGCTGGGGCGCCCACTGCGGCAACCAACTGGTCGCCGACGACGAGCTGCCCGCCGGGGTCGGCGAGCGGTGCCGGCAGGTGTGCGAGCGGGTGGGCGACCAGCTCCGCGAACTGGGCTTCCGCGGCGCGTTCGGCCTCGACCTCGTCGCGACGCCCGACGGCGCCGTGCTCGCCGTCGAGATCAACCCCCGGTTCCAGACCGTGGTGTCGCTCGTGCACGCGCAGGAGGTCGCCGCGGGCCTGCTGCCGACGCTCGGCGCCCACGCCCTCGCCTCGCTGCTCCCGTCCGTGCCGGTGCGGCGGGTCCGCACCGGGTGCCTGGCGCTGAGCCAGCTCGTCGTGCCCGCCACCCGCCACGGCGTGCTCGGCGCGATCCCCCGGTCCGGGGGCCACCGGCTCGACGCGGGCGAGCTGCGGCCGCTCGGGCACGACCGGCTCGCCGACCTGCGCCCCGGCGAGGCGCTGCTGTGGCGGCACGCCCGGCCCGGCGACCGGGTGCGCCC
>NZ_JBHWIE010000573.1:0-3215 GCF_042732085.1 Actinosynnema sp. NPDC059797 | reverse complement strand
TGTCCAGTAACAATCTCAAAGGAATCCTCTTGACGAGGATCATAAATTTACTGGCTATTCGGCACGCTGTTGAGTTCTCAAAGAACACGCGCTCATCGTCACTCACCGTTCACACGGTTCGCTCAGAGGCTTGTGATTCGTTCAAGCTTGTTGTGAAACAAGACGCCCTGGTCGACCAGGCCCTCAGGGCCCCGACTGGGTCTTCGTGTCTCGCGGTCACCCACTCTACCACACGAGGTGGGAGCTTGGTTCGTGACCTGCCGCACTCCGTTCCGGCTTCCCGGCCCGTTCCGCGCTGACAGAGAGAAAGTTACACGCAGCGGAAGGCCGGGTCAAATCGGGGGCGCAGCAGCGCTCCACGGACCGAAACCGCAGGTCAGCAGCCCGTGCAGCACCGTCGTCCACGCTATCCGACCCGCTTCCCGCGCAACAGTGTGACCGCGATCACACGAAGAGATGACGACGGCCGCCGCCCCACAGGGGGAACGGCGGCCGTCATCGGGCTCCCCGCGCAGGTCAGGCGTGCACCCTGACCCCGGCGGTGTTGCGCTTGCCGCGCCGGACCACCAGCCACTCGCCGTGCAGCAGGTCCTCCTTCGCGGGGCGCCACTCCTCGTCGGCGACCTTCGCGTTGTTCACGTACGCGCCGCCCTCCTTGACCGTGCGCCGCGCCGCGCCCTTGCTGTCGGCCAGCCCGGAGGTCACCAGGAGGTCGACGACGGTCGGCTCGTCGGCCAGGCGCACCTCGCCGGTGGGCACCTCGGCCATGGCGGCGGCCAGCGTCGACGCGTCCAGCTCGCGCAGCTCGCCCCGGCCGAACAGGGCCTGGCTCGCCGCGATGACCTGGCGCGTCTCGTGCTCGCCGTGCACGAGGTCGGTGAACTCCTGGGCCAGCTTCTTCTGCGCGGCGCGCAGGTGCGGCGCCTCGGCGGTCTGCCGCTCCAGCTCGGCGACCTCCTCCCTGGACAGGAAGGTGAACATCCGCAGGTACCGGATCACGTCGGCGTCGCCCACGTTGACGAAGTACTGGTACCAGGCGTACGGCGAGGTCATCGCGGGGTCGAGCCACAGGTTGCCGCCGCCGGTGGACTTGCCGAACTTGCGGCCCTCGGCGTCGGTGACCAGGGGCGCGGTCAGGGCGTGCACGGAGCGGCCCTCGACCTTGCGGATCAGGTCGACGCCGCCGACCAGGTTGCCCCACTGGTCGGAGCCGCCCACCTGGAGCCTGGTGCCGTACTGGCGGTGGAGCCGCAGGTAGTCGTTGGACTGGAGGAGCAGGTAGCTGAACTCGGTGTAGGACATGCCGTCGCCGTCGAGGCGGCGCTTGACCGTCTCCCGGGCGAGCATGACGTTGACCGAGAAGTGCTTGCCGACGTCGCGGAGGAACTCCAGCACCGGCATGTCGCCGGTCCAGTCGAGGTTGTTGACGATGATCGCGCCGGTGGGGCCGTCGTCGAACTCGACGAACCGCTCCAGCTGGCCCCGGATGCGGCCGACCCAGTCCTTGACCGTGTCCTCGGAGTTGAGGGTGCGCTCGCCGGTGTCGCGCGGGTCGCCGATCATGCCGGTGGCGCCGCCCGCCAGGACGATGGGCCGGTGCCCGGCGCGCTGGAAGCGGCGCAGCATGAGCAGCGGGACGAGGTTGCCGGCGTGCAGGCTGGGCGCGGTCGGGTCGAAACCGGCATAGAGGGTGAGCGGGCCGGAGTCCAGGTCCTCCCGGAGTGCGTCGAGGTCGGTGGATTGCGCGATCAGGCCGCGCCAGGACAGCTCGTCGAGGATGTGCTCGCTCACGTGCGCCATTGTCCCGCACCTGGTCAACGCGGTTTGAGCCGGTGCCCGCTTCGGGTAGCCGGTGGCGGGCCCTAGTGAGAGGACCGCAGCGATGACCTACTCGGATCGCGACCCACGTCCCGCTGATCGCCCGACCGAGGCGTTACCCCGTCCCGGGGTGCCTCGCGACCGGCCGGTCGACGTCCCGTACCAGCAGGAAGAGGTCGTCGAGCGCCGCGGTGACGGCCGGGTGCGCGCCGTGCGCGTGGCGTGCGCGGTGATCGACGTGGTGTGCTGGGTGTTCGCCATCGTGCTGGCGATCCACATCTTCCTGGTGCTGGGTGGCGCGAACCGGGCCAACGGGTTCGCGCAGCTGATCGACTCGTGGTCGGCGGGCGTGTCGCTCGGCCTGCGCGACCTGTTCACGCCGGCGAGCGAGGGCCTGCGGACGCTGCTCAACGACGGCCTGGCCGCGCTGCTGTGGCTGCTGATCGGGGCGGTGCTGACGAACGTGATCACGCGGGTCGCCCTGCCCTCGGCGGACCGCCGGGTCTGGTACCGGCGCACGGTGCGCTGACCGCCGGCCTCCCCGGCCGCGCGGGCGGTCGGGGAGGCCGGGAGTCGATCACCTCGTCCGGCACGCCCCGGCGCTACCGACCGTCACGGCGCGTTCACCCTCACGCACGCGGGTTTGCCCCGGCTGGTCAATTGTCCTTCCCGCCCTCCGCGACCAAGTTTGCTTGCGTGGCCAGCGACTTGCAGCGGAAGAAGGTCTCCATCGTGTTCGCCGCGATGGACGTGAACGGTGACGGTTTCCTGGAGCGCGCGGACTTCGAGGCGCTGACGGACCGGTGGGCGGGCATCCGGGGCGAGTCCGGGTCGGACAGGTTGCGCGAGCTGATGATGAGGTGGTGGGAGGCGCTGCACGGGGCGTCCGACGAGAACCGGGACCAGAGGATCACGCTCGACGAGGTGCTGGCCGCGGTCGACAACCTGGGCACCATGCTGGACCTCGTGGTGGCCACCGCCGAGTCGATGTTCGAGGCGGTGGACGAGGACGGCGACGGCGAGATCTCGGCGGCGGAGTACGGCCGCATGATCCACGCGTGGACGGGTGACGACTCGTCGACCGACGCCGGGTTCGCGCGCCTGGACCTGAACGGCGACGGGCACATCTCGAAGGCCGAGTTCGCCGGCCACTGGGTGGAGTTCTGGGCCGGCGACGACGAGGACGCACCCGGCACGTACGTGTTCGGCGAGGTCTAGCGGGAGCCCCGGACCACCTCCACGGCCACCGGCGCGCCCACCCACCCGGCCCGCTCGGCGGCGCGGGCCGGCGAGCCCTGCCCGGCCGGGCGACGGCCAGGCCCTCGGGCGGCCGGTCCAGCAGCCGCCGCTGCTCGTCCCGCGGGGTCGGCAGCGGTGCGGCGGGCAGGTCGTGGAGG
>NZ_JBHWIE010000572.1:0-3257 GCF_042732085.1 Actinosynnema sp. NPDC059797 | reverse complement strand
GGGCGACCCAGTCCTGCTCCTCCACCCCCTCGAACAGCAGCACCTGCACCCGCAGCGGGCTCGCCGCCGACGCGACGGGCGCGCCGGCCGCCACGGCGCCCAGCCCACCCGCCGACAACGCCGACGCGCGCAGGAAAGTACGACGCTCCACGATGACCTCCGCAGCTCTCCGTTTCCGAAGAGGTCGGCCGGCGCGGCGCCGGAGTTCCGGTGGCGGGCCGAAGTGCCCTCCCGCACCCCCGGCCCCCCACCGCTACCGGTCGGCGACCACCCGGTAGCGCCGGACGTCGCTCGACCGGAAGCCGGGGAACGACCGCACGCGCCGCCACGCCTCGCCCGCGCCCACCGAGCCGTCGCCGGCCGCCAGCGCGTCCCGGTGCGCTTCAGCGGTCTCCCACTCCGCGTAGTTCAGCACCCGCGTGCCGTCCAGCGACACGTGGAAGCGCGCCGAGATGCCACCGGGGCGCGCGCCGTCCTCGGCCAGCGCCTCGAACACCAGGTCCACCCACCGCTCGGCGACCCCCGGCCGGTCGAAGGCGATCTCCACCAGCACCACGCACCCCACCTCCCGGTCACTGCCCAGGCCGCCGGAGCGGTAGCGGCGGTAGGCCACCGCGCCGGGGAGGTCCACGGGCGTCGCCCACTGCGCCAGGGTGACCACGTGCCCGTCCTCCACGCCCTCCAGCCGGCGCACGTCCAGCAGGCCGTCGGGGCGCGGTGCGAAGGGCACGTGGTCGTGGTGCAGGGTGATCACTCGGGCATCGTCACGATCGAGGTCCATGCCCGCGACGCTAGGCCCGCGCGAGGCGGGCCCGAATCAGTCACGTGACCGGTCGCCCGGCAGGTCGGTCGACCGCCACAGCGGGTGGGGGAGGCCGGCCGGCCCACAGCGGCGGGCCGTGCGGCGTCGGGCGGCGGCAGGGTCGCGATCACCGCCCTCCCCGGCGATCGAGTTCCAGCTCCAGCGTGAGATAACCTCATGTAACTCTTGGTATCGGATACATTGCGAGGCAATGCGGCCTGTGTCGCACGTCAATAAATAGATTTAACTGCGCATTGGCAGCCTTTGGGTATCCCCTTGGCGGTGACCCCTGTTATTGACTCGACAAATTCACTTAATCCGTTGCGGCGAACGCGAGCGACGATCGGTAGCGTCGAAAAGGGTTCGAGTTCGAGAGGGGCCCCATGGGCTCCGATGCTCGCCTGCGCCTGCGGGCCGCAGTGCGGGGACGCGGCGACAACCGGATCGCCGTCCTGTCGGCCCAGGCCAAGCCGGGCCGGGCCTGTGCACCGGTCCCGGGGCCGGCGGGCGGCGCTATCCCGTTCGCCGAGGCGGCCTGATAACGGTGCGTGACCGCATTCCGAGTGGTTCGGCAGTGCGGCGGTAAAGGGCGGCAAAAATCGTGGGTATTCCTTATCTATTCCACCGCGAGGGGCAGGCGTAAGAACCGCGTAAAGACCACCGGGGAACTCTCGACCGAAATGGTCGACTGCTCAACCATCTTCACGGGACCTCGCGGCGACCGGTCGTCGGAAATCGTCGGGCGCGGTGGTCCCGCGTGCTCCTGACATCGCAGTCCGAGGAGGAACCCGGTGGACGCCAAGCAGATCGTCGTCGGTGTGGACAACTCGCCGGCCGGTGCGGCGGCCCTCGACTGGGCCGTGCGCCACACCCGGGACGGCGGCACCGTGGTGGCGGTGTCGGTGTGCGGCATGCACACGCCCAACGGCACCCAGGACGCCTTCCACAGCGCCCGCCTGCGCGTCGTGCGCGACGCCGTGGAGCGCCTGGGCCCGCACGAGAACGTGCGCGTGGAGCAGGCGGTGCTCGACGGCGAGCCCGGTCCGGCGCTGGTGGCGCTGGCGGAGGCGGCGGACGGCCTGGTGTTAGGCCGCCACGGCTACCGCCGGGGCGCGGTCACGGTCATGGGCTCGGTGATCAGGCACTGCCTGACGTACGCGACCTGCCCGGTCGTGGTGGTCCCGACCGGGGACGACCACTGAGGGGACGACCACTGAGGGGGCACGGCTGAAGGGGACCCCGTTCCGGTCACCACCCCGCGCCGGCGGGGCGGTGGCCGGAGCGCCCGACATCACCAGGGCAGCGGGCCGTCCTCGCCGTGGAAGCCCCCGGTCGTGCCGTCGGGGCCGAGGGTCGCCAGGCGCACGGCCACCGCGGCGCCCCGAGCCGCCGTCCGGTGGCCGCGGTGCCCGTTGAGGTCGGTGGCGCAGTAGCCGGGGTCGACGGCGTTGACCAGGACGCCCCGGCCGGCCAGCTCCTTGGCGTACTGCACGGTGACGGCGTTGAGCGCGGTCTTCGACGGCGGGTACGCCACGCCGGCGGGCAGCGCGGCCAGCTCGTGCCCGGGGTCGCTCAGCGCGGTCAGCGAACCCACCCCGCTGGAGACGTTGACGATGCGCGGTGCCGGTGACCTGAGCAGCAGCGGCAGCATCGCGTTGGTCACCGCGACGACGCCGAACACGTTGGTCTCGAACACCTCCCGCAGGACGTCGAGGTCGACCGCGCTCGGCGCCTGGGCCTGCGGGCCGGTGATCCCGGCGTTGTTGACCAGGGCGTCGAGCCTGCCGAAGCGACGCCCCACCTCGTCCGCGGCGGCCGCGGCGGAGGCGGCGTCGGTCACGTCGAGCGCGATCGGGTGGACGCCCAGCTCGGCGGCCGCCCGCTCCCGCCGCGCGCGGTCCCTGGCGGCGAGCAGCACGGTCGCGCCCAACCGCGCGAGCTGGGCGGCGATCTGGTAGCCGATCCCCTTGTTGGCCCCGGTGACCAGGGCGATCCTCGTGTCGTTCACGCCGCCAGACCACCACCTCCCGCCGTCGGTGGCGATGATCGTCCCGGTCATGATCGATACCGTGGCGGTATGGATCTGGAGACCCGGGAGCTGACCTACTTCGTGGCCGTGGCCGAGGAGTTGCACTTCGGCCGGGCGGCCGAGCGCCTCGGGATCGCGCAACCGCCGCTCTCCCGGGCGATCCGGCAGGTGGAGCGACGGCTGGGCGTGGTGCTGTTCCGGCGCACCAGCCGGAAGGTGGAGCTGACGCCGGCCGGCGAGGCGCTGCTGGACGGGGCGCGCCGGGCGCTGGACGCGGTGGCCGCGGCGGGCAGGCGGGCGCAGCGGGCCGGGCGGCCGGAACCGGGACTGGTGCTCGTGCTGAAGCCGGGCGCGGACAGCGGCCTGCTGACCGCGGTCCTCGACGCCTACGGCGCGTAGCCGGACGCCGTCCCGGTGGACGTGGTG
>NZ_JBHWIE010000571.1:2499-3258 GCF_042732085.1 Actinosynnema sp. NPDC059797 | reverse complement strand
GGTCCAGGACGCGCTGTCCGCCCACGGCGTCACCATCACCTCCCTGCCGATCACCCCACCGGACCTGCTGGCCGCGATCCGGAAGGGCGCCGACAGGAAAGGCGCCGACAGGAAGGGGGCCGGTCGGTGAAGGCCGCCCCGTTCGACTACGTGCGCGCCACCACCGTCGAGGAGGCCCTGTCCGCCCTGTCCGGCGGCGCGCGGGTGCTGGCCGGCGGGCAGAGCCTGGTGCCGCTGCTGAACCAGCGGCTGGTCCGGCCCGCGACGGTGGTCGACGTCAACGGGCTCGACCTGGCCCACCTCCACCGCTCCGGGACCGACCTCGTCCTCGGCGCGCTCGTCCGGCACCGGCGGGTGGAGACCTCGCCGCTCGTGCGGCGCGAGGTGCCCCTGCTGGCCGAGGCGATGTCCCACGTCGGGCACGTGTCCGTCCGCAACCGCGGCACGGTCGGCGGCAGCGCCGCGCACGCCGACCCCGCCGCGGAGCTGCCCGCCGTCTGCGTCGCCCTGGACGCGACCTTCCTCGCCCGCGGCCCCGCCGGGAGGCGCGGGATCCCCGCCCGCGACTTCTTCCTCGGGCCGCACCGCACCGCGCTCGCACCGGACGAGCTCCTGGTCGAGGTGAGCCTGCCGGTGCCGCCGCCCGGCAGCGGCCACGCCGTGGTCGAGCTGAGCCGACGCCACAACGACCTCGCCCTGGTCGCCGTCGTCGCGTGCGTGACGGTGCGGGAGGGGATCGTCACCCGCGCCCGCATCGCC
>NZ_JBHWIE010000571.1:0-2489 GCF_042732085.1 Actinosynnema sp. NPDC059797 | reverse complement strand
CGCCGTCGCCGGAGCCGGGCCGACCCCGGTCCGGGCCGAGGCCGCCGAAGCCCTCCTCGTCGGCCGGGCGCCGGACGAGCACGCCCTCGCCGAGGCCGCCGACGCCGCGGCCGACGCCACCGACCCGCCCGACGACCCGCACGCCCCGGCCGCCTACCGCCGCGACGTGGCGGCCGTCCTCACCCGCAGGGCACTCCGACAGGCGGAGGCACCGAGAAGCTCACCGTCAGGCTCACCGTGAACGGCCGGCGGGTCGGCGCGGACTGCGAGCCCCGCCGCACCCTCGCCGACTTCCTGCGCCACGACCTGGGCCTCACCGGCGTCCACGTCGGCTGCGAACAGGGCGCGTGCGGCTCGTGCACGGTCCTGCTCGACGGCGCCACCGCCCGCGCGTGCTGCCTGCTCGCCGCCCAGGCCGACGGCGCGACGATCACCACCGTCGAGGGCCTGGCCGACAACGGCGCCCTCAACCCACTCCAGGACGCCTTCCGCCGCCACCACGCCCTCCAGTGCGGCTTCTGCACGCCCGGGATGCTCGCCACCGCCACCGAGCTGCTGCGCGACAACCCCCACCCGACCGAGACCGAGATCCGCGCCGCCATCGCGGGCAACCTCTGCCGCTGCACCGGCTACCAGCACGTCGTCGACGCCATCAAGGCCGCCGCCGGGGCCGCCGACCCGGAGACCGCCGACCCCGGCGCCGAGGGCTGACCGGATCACCGCACCGGCACGATCGCCCTCACCGCGAACACCCCGTCCGGACCCACCTCGATGATCGGCAACCGCCGCCCGACCGCGTCGCCGGTGGTGCCGTCCAGGGTGAACGGACCACCCGCGCCGCGCACCTGGTTGCGCTCACGGCCCGACAGGGACAGCTGGGCGCGCACGCTCTGGCGACTCGGCACCTCGCCCGCCTTCAACCCGACGGCCGCGCGGTTGATGACGTCCAGCATCGCCAGCATCGCGTCGTGCATCATCACGCCCCAGCCGTCGGCGAGGTCGGCGGTGTCGAAGCCCAGCTCCTCGAACGTCGCGGCGAGGCGGTCGAACTCGGCGATGCCCATCTGCCTGGCCGCGTCCGGGTCGACGTGCGGGGCGTAGACCACGGCCAGGGGTGGCTGCCCCGGCCGGGGGCGGAGGTCGTCCCTGGTGCGCAGCATCGACGCGTCGGAGCCGGAGACCAGCGTGATGAGCCGGTCCAGCGCGCAGGTGCGCCGCCGCAGGTTGTCGACCAGGTCGTCGAGCAGCACCGCGCGACCCGCGTAGAGCACCGTGTCCAGGGCGTCGTCGCTGCACAGGTCCTTGGTGATCTGGTTGAACTGGTTGTCCAGCGTCGCCTCGGTGTCGAACGGGTTCTCCACGGTGATCGACAGCTTGCCGCTCGTCGCGGCCTCCTTGAACTCCCGGCGCAGCGTGGAGGTGTAGAGGTCGTCCTCGTTGTCGTCGTAGACGAGCATCGACCGGCCCGCGCCGCGCCCGGCCAGGTGGTCGGCCAGCACCGAGATCTGGTTGCCGGTGGTCGAGTTGACCCGCGCGAAGCCCTTAATGTGGCCGGTGGGCTCGCCCGGCTCGACCTGGAACCCGGTGGCCGTGATCACCGAGGCGATCATCGGGATGTCGGCCTCCGCCAGCGCGCGGGCCGTGAGCTGGGCGTTGGTCGTGCTCTGGCCCACGCCGACCACGCCGACCAGCCGCTGCTCGTCGGCCAGCCCGACGAGCTGGTCCACCACCTGGCGCAACTCCTGCTGGCGGCTGCCGGGGTTGGCCAGCAGCAGCCGGACCTTCGGCTCCTTCCTGTCCTCGTTCGCGGCCAGCTGGGCGACGTGCGCGCCCTCCAGCTGGGCGCGGACCCGCTGCGGCGTCACGCTGCCCACCTCGGTGGGCAGCAGCGGCGTGAGGACGGCGACCGTGACGTGCCGCTGCCCGGCGACCTTCTCGTTCTCCGCCAGGATCTTCCCCTGCACGTCGGCCAGCTGGTCGTCGAACACGTAGGACCCGTCGGTGACGCCGACGCACTCGCCGCCCCGCTCCTGGACGCCCTCGCCGCACCGGGAGAACAGGGTCAGCCCGACGAAGACCGAGGACCCGACCACGACCGCCAGCACCGCGACGAGCGCCGCCAGCCTGACCCGCGCCGCGCG
The DNA here is from genome assembly GCF_042732085.1 of Actinosynnema sp. NPDC059797. Taxonomy (NCBI): domain Bacteria; kingdom Bacillati; phylum Actinomycetota; class Actinomycetes; order Pseudonocardiales; family Pseudonocardiaceae; genus Actinosynnema; species Actinosynnema sp. NPDC059797. The sequence goes on along the minus strand of NZ_JBHWIE010000571.1, from coordinate 348 downwards.
CCGAGCCCTCGCGGGCACCGGTGGCGTGAAGTCCAGGTCCTCCGGCCGGGTCGACACCTGCCGCCACGGCCCTCGGCCGGCCGACGGGGTGTCACCCGCCTCGGCCCTGGTCCTCAGCAGTGCGGCGGCCTTGCGGAAGTCGTTGCGGGCCAAGCCCGGCTGCTGCGCCAGCATCTCCAGGTCCGACGCCGCGCTGCTCCACAGCTCGGCGCGGTCCGCCGTGGACAGCGGGTCGTTGGCGGCCCACAGCGCCGCCACCACGCGGGCGATCAGCCGACCGGTCTCGGTCTCGGTCGCCGGAGCGGTGCGGCCGGCCGCGGCCAGCACCCGGTCGGGGTCGTCCTCGTC
>NZ_JBHWIE010000570.1:0-3271 GCF_042732085.1 Actinosynnema sp. NPDC059797 | reverse complement strand
GTTCCTCGCCTCCGGGACCTGTTCGATAGTCAACGCGCGCCGTCACCTGGTGTTCCCGTCCGGTCGGACGGAGGACCTCGACGGCGTGGTCTGCCAGTGTCCTCCGTGCGGCGATGGGTGATGACGTGTCCCTGAATTCCGAACTCCGGCGTACCGGGTTCTTCCGGCTGTGGGCGGCCGAGTCGACTTCGCTGATCGGCTCGCAGGTCACCCTGTTCGCCCTGCCGCTGGTCGCGGTGCTCACGCTGGACGCGGGCGCCTGGGAGATGGGCCTGCTGGCCGCCGCCGGGTCGCTGGCCGTGCTGCTCTTCGGGCTGTCCGCGGGCGTGTGGGCCGACCAGTACGAGCGCCGCAACGTCATGCGGCTGGCGAACCTGGTGCGGGCGGTCACGCTGCTGCTCGTGCCGGTCCTGTACTGGCTGGACTCGCTGAGCGTCTGGGTGCTGTTCGCGGTCTCGTTCGTCGTCGGCGCGATGACCCTGCTGTTCGAGAGCGCCCTCTCCAGCTACGTGCCCAGGCTCGTCGGCCGGTCCTCCCTGACGCAGGCGAACTCGTGGCTCCAGGGCACCGAGGCGGTCGGCGAGGTCGGCGGCCCCGGTGTCGCCGGCCTGCTGGTGCAGGTCCTGGGCGCGCCGGTGACCATCCTGGTCGACAGCATCACCTACCTGGTGAGCACGGCGACGCTGAGCACCCTGCCGAAGGCGCCGCCGAAGGAGGTCGCGCCCGAGGAGCGGACCGGCCACTTCCGCGCCGCGCTGCGCGGCGTGTCCCTGGTGTGGCGCAACGACATCCTGCGGCCGCTGGCGCTGTCCGCCGCGCACTTCAACCTTTTCACCGCGATGTTCTTCGCCGTGTACGTGCTCTACGTGGTGCGCGTGCTCGGCTTCAGCCCGCTGCTGCTCGGCGTGTGCACCGCCCTCGGCGGTGTCGGCGGCCTGGCGGCGTCCACGCTCGTCGGCCCGATCAGCGGGCGCACCGGCCTCGGCCGGATGCTGATCGCCTGCTACGCGCTGCCGGGCGCGGCGGGTTTGCTGGTCCCGGCCGCGGAGGGCGCGCCGACCTGGGTGGCGGTGGCGCTGGTCGGCGGGTCGTCGCTGTTCTGGTCCTTCTGCGTCGTCCTGCTGCTGGTGTCGGGGATGACCATCCGCCAGGCCCTGGTCGACGACTCCTACCTGGGGCGCACGACCGCCACGTTCCGCTTCCTGACCTGGGGCGTCGAGCCGATTGGCGCGATCGCCGGCGGCGCGCTGGCGGCGGGGCCGCTCGGGATGCGCGCGACGCTCGTGCTCGCGTCCGCGGGCATCGCCCTGTCGACGACCTGGACCGCGCTGAGCGGGGTCCGCCGGTTCCACCGGGTGCCGGAGCACGACGAGTCCGATCGACCTGACGCGGAGGTCAGCCGATGACCGGCGTTTCCCTGCCGCACCCGCGCGTGCCCCGCCGGCCGGGACCGGCGCGGCCCCGCCGGGTCCTGATGGTGTGCATGCCGTGGGCGTCGGTGGACATGCCGTCGCTGGCGCTGAGCACCCTCGTGCCCCTGGTGGCGGAGCACGACGGGGTGTCCGAGGTGGACGTGCTGTACGCGAACCTGCGCTGGGTCGAATACCTGCACGAGCGCAGCTCCGGGAGCATCGGCGAGCGCGACTACAACGTGATCGCCCGGGGCGACTTCACCGGCATGGGCGAGTGGGTGTTCTCGCCGGCGCTGTACCCGACGCCCGCGCCGGAGGAGACCCCGTTCTACGCCCTCGCCCGGGAGCAGGGCGCGGACCTCGAAGCGCCGGCGCGGATGTTCGGCCACTCGCGCGGTTTCGTCGACGAGCTGGCCCGGGAGATCGTGCGGAGCGGTCCGGACGTGGTCGGGCTGACCACCACCTTCGACCAGAACATCGCCTCGCTGGCGCTGGCCAAGCGCATCAAGGAGCTGGCGCCCCACGTCGTGACCGTGCTGGGCGGCGCGAACTGCGACGGGTCGCAGGGCGCCGCGCTGCACCGCGCGTTCGGGTTCCTGGACCACGTCGTCCGCGGCGAGGCCGAGCTGGTGCTGGTCGAGCTGCTCGACGCGCTGGCCGCGCAGGCGGCGGGCGAGGACGTCGCGCCGGCGCTGAGGGCCATCAGCGGCCTGTGCTGGCGCGAGGACGGCCGCAGCGTGGTCAACCCGCTCAGCGGCGGGATGGTGCCGATGGCCCGGGTGCCCGCGCCCCGGTTCGACGAGTACTTCGCCGAGTTCCACCGCACGCGGGCGTGCCGCGACGTGCTGCCCAAGATCTGCGTGGAGGGCGGGCGGGGCTGCTGGTGGGGCGAGAAGCACCACTGCACCTTCTGCGGGCTCAACGGCTCGCTGATGACCCACCGGTCCAAGCCGCCGGAGCGGATGCTGGAGGAGATCGTCTCCGCCGTGCGCGAGCACCGCGCGCTGGACGTCGTGTTCGCCGACAACATCCTCGACATGGGCTACCTCGACTCGCTGATCCCCGACCTCGGCGAGACGGGCTGGGACCTGCGGTTGTTCTTCGAGGTCAAGTCCAACCTGGGGTACCGCCAGCTGCGCGCCCTCGCCGACGGCGGGGTGACCCAGATCCAGCCCGGCATCGAGAACCTCAGCAGCCGGGTGCTCAAGCTGATGCGCAAGGGCGTGCAGGGCTGGCAGAACATCCGGTTCCTGCGGGACTGCCGCAGCCTGGCCATCTTCCCGAGCTGGAACTTCCTCTACGGCTTCCCCGGCGAGACCTGGGACGACTACGCGCCGATCGTGGCGCAGCTGCCGAACCTGGTGCACCTGTTCCCGCCCGACGCCTGGCCCCGGGTCCGGCTCACCCGGTTCAGCCCGTACTTCGACGACCCCGGCCTGGGCATGGTCAACGAGGGGCCCTCCGGCCTGCTCTCCTCGATCTACCAGGAGTCGGTCGAGGACCTGTCCGACCTGGTGTACGTGTTCGACAGCGCGCCCGCCGGCATCGGCCGGGCCGAGGGCGAGGCGCTGGTCGCGGGGCTGACCGCCTGGAACGACGGCCACCCCGGGGCGCGCCTGGTCGCGGTCGAGCGGCCCGGCGGGCTGTCGATCGTCGACGAGCGGGTCCGGGGCCGGCGCCGGGAGTTCGAGCTGACCGGCGCGGAGGGCCTGCTCTACCGGGACCTGCTGAAGGGGCGGACGCTCGCGGCGCTGGCCAGGCGCGCCGCCGAGGCCGGCCTCGCGCTCGGCGGGGCGGAACCGGCCGAGGTGGTGGCGGGCTGGGTGGACGCGGGCCTGGGGGTCCGGGTCGGCGAGCAC
>NZ_JBHWIE010000569.1:0-3293 GCF_042732085.1 Actinosynnema sp. NPDC059797 | reverse complement strand
AGGAGACCCAGGAGGCGAGCACGCGCCGGGCGAGGGCGTGCTCGTCGGGGCCCGGCGCGCCGCCGATGAGGAAGTCGGCGCCCTCCAGGTTGCCGAAGCAGAACGGCAGGTCCGCGTTGTGCCACGCGGGCGGCCTGGTGAAGCGGGCCAGGTGGGCTCGCGGGTGGGCCTCGAACGCGCGGTTGGCGGGCTCGACGAACAGGAAGTCGCCCGCCAGCAGGGTGTGGGCGTCGTCGAACTCGCGGTAGGCGGTCACGACGTGGTCGGGGATGCCCCAGTCGCGCCCGAACCGCAGCAGTTCGGCGGCGGTGCGCGCGACGCGGAAGCCGCCCAGTTCCGCGAACAGCCGGTATTCGGCGTCGGTGTGGGCGAGCAGCAGGTCGACGTGCGGCGGCACGGTGGGCAGCCGGTCGGCGACGGGGCCGAACAGCACCGGGTCGTGGGACAGCGGTCCGGTGCGCTGGGCCTTGGCGAGCCGGGCGGCGGACAGCACGGTGGACTCGGGCGTGGTGGTGTCGACCCACTCGGCGACGCCGCGCGCGAAGCTCGGCGCGTAGACCCGGTTGGGCGGGCTGTGCGCGATCACGCGGCGCACGGGTTCGGCGGCGGCGAGGAACAGCGCCGACGCCGCGCCGGCCGAGTGCCCGGCCACGGTGATGTTGTCGGGGTCGCCGCCGAAGACCTCGATGCCGGCGCGCACCCACCGCAGCGCGGCGCGCTGGTCGAGCAGCCCCCGGTTGTCGGGTCGACCGGGCACGTGCCCGAAGCCCTCGAACCCGACCCGGTAGTTGCAGGTGACCACGACGAGCCCGGCGCGGGCCAGCGCGGCGCCGTCGAAGTCGGGCTGGGCGGATGACCCGAACGTGTAGGCCCCGCCGTGGAGGAAGAGCAGCACGGGTCGGGGGGTGGCCGACGGGGGTGGCGCCCAGACGTTGAGGGTGAGGACGTCCTCGTGGCCCGGTCGCCACATCGGTGTGCCGGGCAGCAGCGCGGCCTGCGGCGCGACGGGCCCGAACTCCAGGCAGTCGACGGGCGGGCCGGCGGGGTCGACGGGTTCGGGTTCGGCGAAGCGGCGCGCCCCGAACGGGGGCTCGGCGTACCGGATGCCCAGGAATGCGTCCACGGACGGGTCGATCGCCCGCCCCCGGAACCGCCCACGTCGCGTCATCGGCGTCTACCCTGCCACGGATGGGTGATCCGCTGAACGACCGGGGGAACGCCGCCGAGGCGCTGGGGCTGGTGGCCGCCGCCGCGGGCCCGTACCTGGACGCGCTGTCCGACCTGCCGGTGCGCGACGCCGCGCACGCCCACCTGCTCGACGACCTCGACGGCCCGCTGCCGGAGGGCGGCGAGGGCGCGCCGGCGGCGGTGGCCGAGCTGCTCCGCATCGGCACGAGGGCCGCGACGCACTCGTCCGGGCCGCGGTTCTTCCACTTCGTCGTGGGTGGCGCGACGCCGGCGGCGCAGGCCGCGGACTGGGTGACGTCGCTGCTGGACCAGGCCGCCGGGCTGTGGCTGACGTCGCCGCTGGCGGCGCGGGCGGAGGCGGTGGTGCTGCGGTGGCTCAAGGAGCTGTTCGGCCTGCCGGCGGGGTACGGCGGGGTGCTCACGCCCAGCGCGACGTTCGCCAACCTGACCGGGTTGGCGTGCGCGCGGTGGTGGTGGGCGCGGCGGCACGGGGTGGACGTGACCGCGGACGGCCTGGCGGGGCTGCCCCGGATGCCGGTGTTCTCCAGCGGTTACGTGCACGCGAGCAGCCGCAAGGCGCTCCAGGTGCTGGGGTTGGGCCGGGACTCGGTGCGCACCCTCACCAGGGACGACGCGGGTCGCCTCGACGTGGCCGCGCTGGACCGGGCGTTGGCGGACGAGGGTCCGGCGGTGCTCATCGGCAACGCGGGCGAGGTCAACGGTGGCGATTTCGACCCGATCGACGAGCTGGCGGACCTGGCCGCGCGGCACGGGGCGTGGCTGCACGTGGACGGCGCGTTCGGCCTGTTCGCCGCGGTGTCGCCGCGCACGGCGCACCTGGTGCGGGGCATCGACCGGGCGGATTCGCTGGCCGCCGACGGCCACAAGTGGCTCAACGTGCCTTACGACAGCGGTTTCGCGTTCGTGCGCGACGGGTCGCTGCTGGGGCGCGCGTTCGGCGGTTGGAACGCCCCGTACCTGCCGGAGCCGGACGAGGTGTTCGTCAACTACAACAACCTGGGTCCGGAGTCGGCGCGGCGCGCGCGGGCGCTGCCGATCTGGGCGGCGTTGCGCGCCTACGGCCGCGAGGGGCACCGGGCGATGGTGGAGCGGCACCAGGACCTGGCGCTGCGGGTGGGTCGCCGCATCGCGGAGTCGCCGGACCTGGAGCTGCTGGCGCCGGTGACGGTGTTCGTCGTGTGCTTCCGCTTCCGCCCGCCGGGTGTGCCGGGTGAGGAGCTGGACGGGCTCAACCGCCGGTTGGGCGAGGAGCTGGTGGCCGACGGCCGCGTGTACGCGGGGACCACGGTGTACCGGGGCGTGGTGGCGTTGCGGCCGGCGATCGTGAACTGGCGCACCACCGAGGCGGACGTGGACCTGCTGGTGGCGGTGGTGCGGGAGATCGGGGCGCGGCTGCTCGCCGAGCGGGCCGGGCCGGACGGGGCGGCCGGACCCGGCGGGACAGCAGGACCGGACAGCCGGCGCGGGGGCGGCAAGTAGCATCGCGGTCGTGCGCAACGCGATCACCGACGTGCCCGGTGTGCTGGTCGGGCACGCGACGCGGATCGGCGGCGGCGCGCTGACCGGTGTGACGGCGGTGCTGTTCCCGCCCGGGGCGCTGGTGTCGGTGGACGTGCGCGGCGGCGGTCCGGCGACGCGGGACACGGCCGCGCTCGACCCGCGGCACGGTGGCCGCGAGGTGCGCGGCGTCCTGCTGACCGGCGGCAGCGCGTACGGCCTGTCGGCGGCCGACGGCGCGGAGCGGGAGCTGGGCGGTGTGGTGCCCGCCGCGGCGCTGTTCGACCTGGGGCGCGGTGGCGACTTCGACGCCCGGCCGGGTGCGGCGGAGGGCGCCGAGGCGGTGCGGAACGCGGGCCGCGAGGTGGCGCAGGGCAACGTCGGCGCGGGCACGGGCGCGCTCAACGCCGCCGTGAAGGGCGGTCTGGGCACCGCGAGCGCCGTGCTGCCGGGCGGGGTCGTGGTGGGCGCCGTGGCCGCGCTCAACGCGGTGGGCCCGTCGGTGGACGTGACGACCGGGCTGCCGTTCGCCGCGCGCCTGGGCGTGCCGGGCGAGTTCCCGGAGCCGGGCGGGGACGACCTGGAGG
>NZ_JBHWIE010000568.1:0-3307 GCF_042732085.1 Actinosynnema sp. NPDC059797 | reverse complement strand
CCTCGGTGTCCGGGCCGCCCAGGCGGTTGACCAGCACGCGCGCGTCCACGGCCAGGGTCAGCAGCCGGGTGCCCGCGGTGTACTGGTCGAGCAGTTCGGCCAGGGCGCGGCGGGCGCGCCGCGCGGCCGAGGGCCGGTCGACGGCGGAGACGACCAGGCTGACCACGCACGCCTCGCCGCCGGGCGGCGTGTGCGCGACGAAGGCGCGCAGCCGGTTCGTCGCCGGGCCCCAGCGCATCCGGTGCGCCGAGCGCAGGGGCGCCTGGTCCGCGGTCGGGTCGAACACCTCCAGGTCCGCCAGGGCGCTCGTGCCGCGCACGACCAGCGCGGCCCGGTGGGGCGCCGCCGGCGGCAGCAGGGTCCGCCACACGGCGTGGGCGTCCCAGGCGGTCAGCCGGGCCTGGTCCTGCTCCGCGGCGACCGGGTCGCGGTCCACCCGGGCCAGCAGGCAGGCGACCTCGTCGGCGACGAGGTCCAGCGACCCGTCCGGGGACTTCCACACCCGGGCGAAGCGGTCGGCCAGCACGTCGTCGAGCGCCGCGACGGCCAGCCGCAGCGGTTCCAGGATGGTGCCGGCGTACTCGCGGGAGCCGTCGCCGGGGCCCGCGGCGACCGCCGCCCGCACGCCGACCAGCACCGCCTCGATCGGCGCCAGCACCTCCTCGCCCCACGCCTCCACGACGACCGGCAGCCGGCCGAGGACGTTCTCGCACAGCTTGTCGACCAGGTGCTTCTGCGGCTGGCCGATCCCGTGGTGGTGGGTGAGGGCGGCGTGGAGCCGGGGCAGTTCGGTGACCAGCCCCGCGAGCGCGGACGCGTGCCGGCTGTGGATGGCGGTCGGTTCGACGGCGCCCAGCACCCGCTGCACCAGGTAAGCCTGGTCGGGCGAGCAGGCGTCCAGCCGCTCGGACAGCTGCGCGTCGAACCCCCGGTACCTCACCCGCGCGACCCTAGCCGCCCGGTCGGGGACGGCACGTCAGGCCGGGCACGACCCCCGACAGGGCAGGCAGGGCCGTCGGAGGGCGGGCACGGGTCGTCAGGGCAGGCACGGGTCGACGTGGACCTTGGGCCCGGGACCGGCCCCGGCGGGTCGTCGCCCGGCGAGCACCGCGCCGACCTGGTCGAGGCCGACGGAGGCGGCGACGAGCGGGCGCGGGTCGACCGCGCCGGTGGCGTAGGCCTCGATGGTGGCGGCCAGCCCCGGCGAGGCGGACAGGACGCCGACCGCGGTGACGTCCTTGAGCGCCAGGGTCCGGGTGTCGACGGCGCTGGGCGTGCCCGCCAGTCCGATGTAGACCAGCCGGCCGCCCGGTTCGACCGCGTCGAGCGCCAGGGCGGGCAGGTGCGGCGCGTTCGAGGCGTCCACGACCGCGTCGAACGGCAGGTCCGGGAGGTCGCGCTCGGTCCAGGTGTGCTCGAAGCCGAGGGAGCGGGCGAACGCGAGGGAGTCCGGGGTGACGCCCATGAGGTGCACCTCGGCGCCCGCGGCGCGCAGGAACAGGGCGGTCAGCAGGCCGATCGTGCCGGGGCCGAGGACCAGCGCCCGGTCCCCCGGCCCGGTGCCCGCGGCGCGGGCCGCGCGCAGGGCGTTGCCGCCGGGTTCGACCAGCGCGCCGAGCACGGGGTCCACCGCGTCCGGCAGGGCGTGCAGGGACGAGGCGGGCACGGCCAGCCGCTCGGCGAGCGCGCCGGGGCGGCCGTCGCGGATCCCGACCTCCTGCCGCCGCTCGCACACGTGCGGGCGGCCGCGCAGGCAGCGGCGGCAGGTGCCGTCGCCGATCATGGTGTCGCCCATGACGCGCCTGCCGAGCCAGGCGGGGTCCACGCCGTCGCCGACCTCGGCCACGCGGCCCGCCCACTCGTGCCCCAGCCGCATCGGGTAGGACGAGTGCCCCTCGTGCAGGTAGGCCATCTCGCCGGTGAAGAACTCGACGTCCGTGCCGCACACGCCGACCCGTTCGACGTCCACGACGACCTCGCCGGGCGCGGCGACCGGGACCGGCACCTCCTGGACCGCGCACCTCCCCGGTGCGGTGAGCACGAAGGCGCGCATCGTGCTCGTCGCGGCGCGGGCGCGGCCCGCCTCGGTGCCGGGTGCTGTCGCGTCGTCGGGCATGTGCGTACCTTCGGGGGAGTTCGGCGTCCGGATCACCGTAACCCAGGGCCCGGGAGGCGGTCGGCAGTGGAGCTCCGCAGCGCGCAGTGGTACGCGGGTCAGGGTCGCGACGCCTACATCCACCGGGCGTGGATGCGGCGCGGCACGCCCGGTGACGCCTTCGACCGGCCGCAGGTCGCGATCGCCAACACCGCCTCGGACCTCACGCCGTGCAACTCCCACCTGACCGAGGTCGCCCGGTCGGTGCGGACGGGCGTGCACGAGGCGGGCGGGGTCGCGCTGGAGCTGCCGGTGGTGTCGCTGGGCGAGACGCAGCTGCGGCCGACCGCGATGCTGTGGCGCAACATGGCCGCGATGGCGGCGGAGGAGATGCTGCGGGCCAACCCGGTCGACGGGGTGGTGCTGCTGGGCGGCTGCGACAAGACCATCCCGGCGCTGCTGATGGCCGCCGCGTCGGTCGACCTGCCGGCCGTGGTGGTGCCGGGCGGGCCGATGCTGACCGGCACGTTCCGGGGCGTGCCGCTGGGGTGCGGCACCGACGTGTGGCGGCTGTCGGAGGAGGTGCGGGCGGGCACGCTGTCGGCCGAGGAGTTCACCCGGTCGGAATCGGCGATGATCCGCAGCCGGGGCCACTGCAACACCATGGGCACCGCCTCCACGATGGCGCTGGTCGCCGAGGCGCTGGGCGTCGTGGTGCCCGGGGTGGCCGGCACGCCCGCGCCGGACAGCCGCCTGCTGGAGGCCGCCCACCGCACGGGGCGGCTGGTCGTGGGCATGATCGCCGCCGACCGGCGGCCGGGTTCGTTCCTCACCGAGGGGTCGTTCCGCAACGCGATCGTGGCGCTGGCCGCGATCGGCGGCTCCACCAACGCCGTGGTGCACCTGCTGGCCATCGCCGGGCGCCTGGGCGTCGAGCTGACCGTCGACGACTTCGACCGCATCGGCTCGCGCGTGCCGGTGCTGGTGGACCTGCTGCCGGCCGGGCGGTTCCTGATGGAGGACCTCCACCGGGCCGGCGGCCTGCTCGCGGTGCTGCGGGAGGTGCGGGACCTGCTGGACCCGGACGCGCTGACCGTCACGGGCCGGCCCCTGGTGTCCTACCTGGACGACGCGCCGACCTGGGACCCGGAGGTGATCCGGCCGCGGTCCGCGCCGCTGGTCGCCGAGGGCGGCATCGCGGTGCTGCGCGGC
>NZ_JBHWIE010000567.1:0-3318 GCF_042732085.1 Actinosynnema sp. NPDC059797 | reverse complement strand
CGCCCAGCTCCCACCGGCGGGCCGGGGCGAGGTCGCCCAGCGCGTCGCGGCCGGTGACCAGCACGCGGTGCCGCCGGTCGCCGGGCAGCAGCGGCAGCACCTGCGCGGCGGCCCCGGCGTCGTCCAGCACCAGCAGCACCCGGCCGGGGCGCTCGGCCAGCAGCGAGCGGTGCAGCGCCTCACGGCCCGCCAGGTCCGGCGGCAGGTGCTGCCCGGCCACGCCCAGCGCGCGCAGGTGCACCTCCAGCGCGGCCTCCGGCTCCAGGCGGGGCGCCCGCGCGAACCCCCGCAGGTCCTGGAACAGCACCCCGCCGGGGAACCACCCGGCGGCCACGGCGTCGTGCGCGGCGCGCAGCGCCAGGGTCGTCTTGCCGATGCCCGGCGGACCGACCAGCACGCCCACCACCGCGGCCGGGTCGGCCCCCGGGTCCAGGAAACCGGCCAGCTCCGCGAGCTCGGCCGCGCGGCCGGTGAACGCGGCCTCGACCGGCGGCAGACCCGCCAGGGCGGACGGCGGCGCCTGCTCGGCGCGCAGCACCACCCGGTCGATGCGCCCGGCCTGCACGACCGGCCCCAGCGCCGTGCCCTCGAACCTGTTCACCACCCTGTTGTACCGCTCGCACCGCCGACGGGGAACACGACCGACCTCGGGTCCGCACCCACGCGCCGGGCCCACTCTTCAGGCCCTCAGCCCTGGGGCGTCCCCGACCACGTCCCGCCCACCACGGTCGCCGCCAACTCCTCGTCGGAGGTCACCACCGCGTCCAGCCCGGCGGCCCGGAACGCGGCGGCGGTGGCGGCGGCCTGGTGGGCGCCGGTCTCGATCAGCAACCGGCCACCCGGCGCCAGCCACTCCCCCGCGCCGGCCACGACGCGGCGCTGCACGTCCAGCCCGTCGGCCCCGCCGTCGAGCGCCACGCGGTGCTCGTGGTCACGGGCCTCCGGCGGCATGTGGGCGATCTCGTCGGTCGGCACGTAGGGCGCGTTGACCGCGAGCAGGTCCACCCGACCGCGCAACCCCGCGGGCAGCGCCGCGTACAGGTCGCCCTCGTGCACCCGATCCGGGCTCAGGTTGCGGCGGGCGCAGCGCACGGCGGCGGGGTCGACGTCGGCCGCGTGCACCTCCACCCCCGGCACGCGGTGCGCCACGGCCGCACCGACCGCCCCGCTGCCGCAGCACAGGTCGACCACCACCGCGCCCGGCCCCAACCCCGCCACGGCCCGGTCCACGAGGTGCCCGGTGCGGCGGCGCGGCACGAACACCCCCGGCTCCACCGCGACGCGCAGCCCGCAGAACTCCGCCCAGCCCAGCACCTGCTCCAGCGGCAACCCCCCGACGCGGCTGCCGATCATCGCCTCCAGGTGCGCGGGGTCGCGGGAGTTGTCCAGCAGCAACCGGGCCTCGTCCTCGGCGAACACGCACCCGGCCGCGCGCAGCCTGCCCGCGACCTCGTCCAGCGGCGTCACGCGCCCCACCTCAGGCACCTCCCCGGGCGACGGTGGCCTCGATGCCGTCGAGCAGCACCGCCAGGCCCACCTCGAAGTTGCGCACCGCGTCGCGCTCCAGGTAGGGCGCGCACTCGTTGCCCGGCACGGGCGGCGGCGGCTCCTGCCCGAACCACGTCGACAGCGGGAACCGGTCGGCGAAGTCTGGCGACACCTCCTCCAGCAGCGACGACCGCGAGTACCACCACTCGTCGTCACCCATCCCGGTCACGCGCGCCGCACTCCTGGCATCCGCGATCACCGCCGCCGCACCCCGCACGAACTGCACCAACGCCCCCAGCACACCACGCAGCACCGACGCTTCCAGACCCGTCGCGCGCAACACCCGGACCAGGGTCTCCACCGTGGTGAACTCGTTGGGCCCCAGCACCGGCCGCGCCTGCGACACCTGCAACACCCACGGGTGGCGCAGGTAGAACTCGCGGTTGTCCCGCGCCCACGCAGTCAACGCCGACCGCCACCCGGAGTCCAGCGGATAATCGACCGGCAGCTCGCCCAGCACCTTGTCGCACATCAGGTCCACCAGTTCGGCCTTGTCCGCCACGTACGTGTACAGCGCCATCGCCGTGCGACCCAGCCGCTGCCCCACCGCCCGCATCGACACCGCCGCCATGCCGTCCTCGTCGGCCAGCGCGATCGCCGCGTCCACCACCGCGTCCACGCTCAACCCCGGCCGCCGCCCGGACCCCGCCGCGCCCGACTCCGCCGAACCCGATCCCGCCGGCCCCGATCCCGCCGGCCCCGATCCCGCCGGCCCCGACCCCGCCGGCCCCGACCCCGCCGCGCCCGACCCCGCCGCCGCGGCGCCCGGAGCCCGGTCACGCCACAGCAGCCGCATCGACCGGCGGGCGTCACCCTGCCCCGCGAACACCGCCACTTGCCACTCCTTACAGCGTAAAGTACTGTGCCCCAGTCGCCATGCGACACCATTACTTTACGGCATAAACAAACCAGGGGGAAACACGCATGGGCACGCTCGCCGACAGCCACGACGTCATCCAGGTGCGCGGCGCACGCGAGAACAACCTCAAGGACATCTCCGTCGACATCCCCAAACGCCGCCTCACCGTCTTCACCGGCGTCTCCGGCTCCGGCAAGTCCTCCCTCGTCTTCGGCACCATCGCCGCCGAATCCCAACGCCTCATCAACGAGACCTACACCGCGTTCATCCAATCCTTCATGCCCAACCTCGGCCGCCCCGACGTCGACGACCTCCGCAACCTCAGCGCCGCCATCATCGTCGACCAGGAACGCATGGGCGCCAACTCACGCTCCACCGTCGGCACCGCCACCGACGCCCACACCATGCTCCGCATCCTCTTCAGCCGACTCGGCCAACCCCACGCCGGCACCTCCGGCGCCTTCAGCTTCAACCTCCCCGAAGGCATGTGCCCCCGCTGCGAAGGCCTCGGCCGCACCACCACCACCGACATCGACCAACTCGTCGACCGCACCAAGAGCCTCAACCAGGGCGCCATCACCGTCCCCGGCTTCACCGTCGACAACTGGTACGTCCAGACCTACATCAACTCCGGCTTCTACGACCCCGACAAACCCCTCGCCGACTACACCGACCAAGAATGGGACGCCCTCCTCCACCGCGACACCACCAAGGTCAAGATCGGCAAGACCAACGTCACCTACGAGGGCCTCCTGGTCAAGGTCCAACGGCTCTACCTCGCCAAGGACCGCGAATCCCTGCAACCCCACATCCGCAAATTCGTCGACCGCGCCGTCACCTACACCACCTGCCCCGACTGCCACGGCGCCCGCCTCAACCAAGCCGCCCTCAACTCCACGATCAACGACCTG
>NZ_JBHWIE010000566.1:0-3319 GCF_042732085.1 Actinosynnema sp. NPDC059797 | reverse complement strand
CTGCAACGCGCCGCCCGCCGCGCCCGCCATGGCCACCGGCACGTGCCGCAGCGTCAGCGTCGTGTTCGGCGAGATCACCCAGCCACCGCCGATGCCCGCCACCAGCAGCGCGGGCGCCACGGCCCAGCCGGCGACGTGCGCGGGGGCCAGCCGCAGCACCAGCGCGGTCACCGCCAAACCCGCCGTGACCAGGCTCAACCCGATCACGGTCACCTTGCGGCCCCACCGCTCGACCAGCCGCCCGCCGACCACCGCGGACGCCGCCGAACCGACCGCGAACGGCGTGACCGCCAACCCGGACTCCAGGGGCGTGTAGCCCAGGCCGGTCTGGAAGTACAGCGCGAACACCAGCCAGATCCCGCTGAAGCCGACGAAGTACACCATCCCCAGCAGCGCGCCGGTGCCGTAGCCCGGGGTGTCGGTGAACAGCCCGATGTTCAGCACCGGGTCGCCACCGCGCGCGGCGAGCCGGCGCTCCCAGCGCACGAACAGCGCCAGCAGCGCCGCGCCCACGGCGAACAGCCACCACAGGTCGGCCAGCCCGCCCGCCTCGGCCAGCACCAGCGGCAGCATCAGCGCCAGCACGCCGACGCCCAGCAGCACGCCGCCGACCGGGTCGAACCGCCCGCGCCGCCCGCCGGACCTGCGCGGCAGCAGGCGGGCCGCCAGCACCAGCGCCACCACGCCGATCGGCACGTTGACGTAGAAGATCCAGCGCCACCCCTCGTCCTCGCCGGCCACCGCGAGGATGAGCCCGCCGACCACCGGGCCGACCGCCGTCGAGATGCCCACGGTCGCGCCGAAGAACCCGAACGCCCGCCCCCGCTCGGCGCCCCGGAACAGCTGCTGGATCAACGCCGAGTTCTGCGGCGCCAGCGCGCCCGCCGACACACCCTGCAGCAGCCTGGCCACGACCAGCACCTCGGTGGTGGGCGCGAGCCCCGCCAGCGCGCTGAACAGCACGAAACCGCCCAGCGCGCACAGGAACATGGTGCGGCGGCCGATCGCGTCGCCGAGCCGCCCGGCGGGCACCAGGGCCAGCCCGAAGGCCAGCGCGTAGCCCGACACCACCCACTGCACCCCGGCCGGCGTGGTGCCCAGGCCGTGCTGGATGGACGGCAGCGCCACGGACACGATGCTGACGTCGAGCAGGCTCATGAAGCCCGCCACCAGGGTCACCGTCAGCGCCCGCCATCGCCGGGGGTCGGGCTCGTACGCGCTGGTCACCACCCCTTCCTACCCGTCGCCCCGATCACCCGCACGGCGGCGGGGTGTGATCGTCGCGGCAGTGGATACCCCATCGGCATGAATGCCGAGGCGAACGTGAGCGACGAGGACCTGCGCAGGTTCGTGCTGGACGGGCTGGCCGAGGACGAGCGGCGGCTGGCCCGCGAGGAACTGCCGGTGCTGGACGAGGCCGAGCGCCAGGGCAGGCTGCGGGTGCTGCGCACCGACGACGGCCAGGGCCTGGTGCTCGTGCCCGGACCCGCCCAGGCGATGACGGAACGCACCCCCGTGCCGTTCGAGGAGAAGGCGCGCTGGCTGCGCGAGGAGGTGGAGGGCACCGGCAACCACGACGTGCTGCGACTGCTGGCCGCCGCCTACGACACCCGCCACGGGTGGCAGGAGGAGTGGCGGCCGACGCCGGTCAGCGGCTGAACACGGGCACCGGGCGCGACACGGGCGACCCGCGGTCGCCCGTGTTGCGCGCCAGCAGAGCCTGCGACTCGGCCACGCCGACCGGCCCCTCGGGCAGCGCGCCGTCGCGGCGCTTCAGCTCCACCAGGGCCTCCTCGATCGCGGCGTGCGCGGCGAACAGGCACGGCGTGCTGTAGATCGCCACGTCCACCCCCAACCCCGCCAGGTCCGCCAGGTCCAGGCGCGGCGAGCGCCCGCCCGCGATCTGGTTGAACACCACCGGCTTGGCGCCCGCCGCCTCCCGCACCCCGCGGACCACCTCGACCGAGGGCACGCCGTCGACCAGCACGGCGTCCGCGTCCGCACCGGCCAGCGCGGCGGCCCGGCGCAGCATCTCCGGTTCCTCGGTGGCGTCGGTGCGGGCCACCACGAACAGGTCCGCCCGGGTGCCCAGCACGCGGTCCAGCTTCTCCAGGTACTCCGGCAGGGGCAGCACCTGCTTGCCTTCCACATGCCCGCAGCGGCGGGGCCGCCGCTGGTCCTCCAGCACCACCCCCGAGGCGCCGACCTGCTCCAGTCCGCGCACCACGTGGCAGGCGACCTCGGCGTCGACGTAGCCGTCGTCGATGTCCACCAGCAGGTGGTGGCGCGGGAACGCCAGCCGCAGCCGCTGCACGAACGCCACCACGTCCGGCCAGGCGATGAACCCGACGTCCGGCAGGCCGTAGTGGGACGCGGAGAAGCCGAAGCCGGAGACGAACAACGCGTCGTAGTGCTGCGCCGCGATCGACGCCGACAGCATGTCGTGCACGCCGATGACCGGCGTGATCCGGTTCGACGCCACCGCCCGGCGCAGCGCTTCCCCGTAACCCGTGGCCCCGTAACCCATGTCGGGCACGGTGCCGGCCGGTGGGGTCGCGGTCGAGATATCGAAAGGATGATCATCAGGCCGCGCGGGTGAGGCCCGTCGTCACAGCTCCGGCAGCAGCGCCTCGGCCGCCGCGATGGCGGCCTCCTGGTGGGGTTGGGCCTCCTGGCCGGGCAGGTGGTCGAAGTGCGCGGAGAACGGGTCGGGCAGCGGGTCGGCGACTCCGGCCAGCACCTCGATCACCGCGTGCGCGCAGAAGGGCACGTACACCGGGTCGTAGCCGCCCTCGTGCGCGAACGCGATCCGCCCGCCGCACAGCTCGGCGGCCGCGTCGACCAGCAGCCGGGCGATCTCCCGGTAGCCCGCGGCGGTGACCGCCATCCGCGCCAGCGGGTCGGTCGCGCCCGCGTCGTACCCGGCCGCCACCAGCAGCAGGTCGGGCCGGAAGCGGCGCAGCGCGGGCAGCACGACCCGCCGCACCGCGGCCAGGTAGCCGCCGTTGCCGGTGCCGGGCGGCAGCGGGAGGTTGAGCAGGGCCGGGCCGCGCTCGGTGACGTCCCCGGAGCCCGGCGGGAACACCCCGTCCTGGTGCAGGGACAGGGTCAGCGTGTCGGGGTCGTCGGCGAAGGCGGCCTGCGTGCCGTTGCCGTGGTGCACGTCCACGTCCACGACCGCGACGCGCTCGACGCCGTGGGAGCGCCGCACGGCCGACGCGGCGACGGCGACGTTGCCCAGCAGGCAGAAGCCCATGCCGGTGTCGCGCTGCGCGTGGTGCCCCGGTGGCCGCACGAGCGCGTAGGCGTTGTCCACGCG
>NZ_JBHWIE010000565.1:0-3328 GCF_042732085.1 Actinosynnema sp. NPDC059797 | reverse complement strand
GTCCAGGACCCGGTTCGCCACCCGCACCAGGCTCATCCCGGTGGAGGCGGCGGCGCGCTCCAGCAACTGGAACGGCAGCCGCGCGGTCACGCCGGTCAGCTCGGGCGGCAGCGGGCAGGTGGCGGTGGCGAAGCGGTCGGCGAAGGGCCGCCACGCCCCGGCCACCGCCCGCGCGTCGGCGCGCAGGGCGGTCCAGAAGCGCCGCCAGACCTCGGCGTCCGGCGCCTCCAGCTCGAAGGCCACCCCGTCGCCGGACACGAACGGCGGCCCGCCGACGTCGAAGGGCCCGACCGGGTCGTGGGCGGTGGCCGCGGCCAGGTACTGCGACACCGCCAGCAGGGCGGCCTGGGCCACGGACGTGGTCGCCGAGCGCACGGCCGCGCCGCGCAGCCGGGCCGGCTCCAGCGCCGCGACGCCGAGCGCGGCCAGCTCGCCGGCCAGGATCGAGGCGTAGTCCAGGCCCAGCGGGGTGGGCCGCCCGAAGCGGCGGCCGTGGACGTGCATGAGCCCGCACGCGGCCTGCACGTCCAGCTCGCCGCCCAGCTTCAGGTCCACCGGCCCGGACCAGGGCACGGCCGCCACCGTCGAGGTGGTCATGCCGGTTTCCGCCCGTGCACCGAGTACACCACGGGCGAGGTGGCGGCGAACCGCTCGTCCGCCAGCAGCGCCCGCACGCCGTCGAGCTGCGCCCCCGTCATGCCGGCCGCGATCAGGCGGTCGTGCAGCAGGCGCGTGGTGTGCGCGATCAGCCGCACGCCCGGCGAGCCCGCCCGCCACGGGTGCAGGACCGGTCGGGGGTCCACCTCGACCAGCCCGGCGGCGGCCATGGCGGCCGCGGCCTTGCGCCCCCACGCGCCGTCCACGCCGGAGTCGTCGAACATGGCCTCCTCGACCGCCAGGAACCTCTCGTACAGCTCGGCGGACCACGCGTCGGGCGCCAGCAGCACGGGGCGGTAGGAGTTGTCGAACTCGTCGACCTGCAGCCAGCCGCCGGGCTTGAGCGCGGCGACGAGCTTGCGCAGCACGGCGTCGCGCTCGGGCAGGTGCCGCAGCACGAACCGGACGTGCACCAGGTCGTAGGCGTCCCCCGGCAGCGGGTCGCGCACCACGTCGTGCCGGACCGCGGTCAGCCGGGGCGCGGGCGGGACGTGCTCGGGCGCGAGGTCGGTGGCCAGCACGGAGCCGGCGCGGGCCGCGAGCCAGTGCGCGACGCTGCCGCCGCCCGCGCCGACCTCCAGGCACCGCCACGCCCGGCGGACGCCGGTCTGGGCCAGGCGGGTGAAGGTCAGCGGGTCGTAGGCGGCGGACAGGCAGCGGTGCTGCTCGACGACCAGCGCGCGGGCGGGGGTGGAGGTGGTCACGCCCACCCCCGCGGCGGGAGGACGGGCGCGCCGAGGTGCGAGGCCGGCTCGCTTTTGAATTCGAGCGCTTCGCCCGCGGGCGGGAACTCGCCCTTCTCGACCACTTCGACAATATGCCGCCGAGCGGCCTCCCACAAATCGGTAAATGTGTCCGATCGCGTGAAGAATGGCACGGTCAGCGCACTCACCTCCGCTGTCGTCGCTCCGCTTGCGAGCGTATGTCAGGCATCACGGAGAGCCTTGGGGCACCGGCTAGTTCACTCTTCCTGGTCAACTCGCGGTCACGGTGTTGACAACGTCGGCACATCGCCGACTAACGTCTTCGGCGGGTATTCCGGTCGATATTTTCGATGTCTTCTGCGACAACACGGGACAGGCGGGGCTCTCTAGTGCGGACACTCGTCGTGGGGCTGGGGCGGGCCGGGGCGGACCTGCACCTGCCGGTGCTGGCCAGGGCTCGGGCCTCGGTCAGGCAGTTGTTCGACGACCGGCCGGTCGTCGCGTGCGACCCGAGCCGGTTGCCCGCGGAGCGGCCGGGGCTGGCGATGGTGGGCAGCCTCGCCGAGGCGGCCGCGCTGCTGGACCCGGCCGAGACGGTGGCGCACGTGTGCACACCGCCGGCGGTGCGGGCCGAGGTGGTCGCGCAACTCGCCGAGCGCGGGTTCCGCAACGTGATCGTGGAGAAGCCGCTGGCCGCGGACACCGACGACCTCGCGCGGATCACCAGGCTGCGGCGCAAGCACGGCCTGCGGGTCGCGGTGGTGGAGCCGTGGCTGACCAGCGCGCTCACCGAGCGGCTGATCGGGCTGGTGCGGGGCGCGTCGCTGGGCGACCCGCGGTCGATCTCGATCGTGCAGAACAAGCCGCACTTCCGCCGGTCGCTGACCTCGCCGAGCCACCCGACCGCGTTCGACGTGGAGCTGCCGCACGGGGTCGGGCTGGCGCTGCGGCTGGCGGGCAGCGCCCGGGTGACCCACGCCGCCGGGTTCGACCTGGTGGTGGGCGACGCGGTGGTGCCCAGGATGGGCGGCGCGCGGGTGGGGCTGCGGCACAACAACGGGGTGCGCACGGAGATCAGCTCGGACCTGACCTCGCCGGTGCGGGAGCGGCGGATCACCGTGGAGTTCGAGCGGGGCGTCGCGGTGGGCCACTTCGCGGTCAGCGACGACGACGACCACTCGCAGCTGACCGTGACGGTCAACGGGCACCGCGAGCACGAGGTGCTGCGGGACGATTCGCTGACCGAGTGGGTCATCCGGGCCTACCGGCTGTTCCACGCCGCGGGCGACCAGCACGCGCGGGGGTTCGCCTTCGCCACGGACGTGGTGCAGCTGCTGTCGGTGGCCAAGAACATCTGCGCGGAGCCGGTGGTGCCCGCGGCCCGGGCGGAGTCGCCGGGCCGGGTGGCGGCGCTGCACGTCCGCTGAGCCGGCGCCGGGCGGCAGGGGCCGGGGCGGTCGGCGGGTTGGCGTGGGCCGGGTGCCCGGCGGATCAGCGTGCTTCGGGCCGCCGGTGGGTCGGCGGCCGGCAGGCCAGTTTCGGCGAAGTGGATCGGGACCGCGCGGGGCGGACGTGCCTAGGGTGCTGCCGTCCCCTCGCGGAACTGGAGAACCCGTGCTCGACGACCTGGCCCGGCTGCCCGACCTGCTCGCCGCCATCAGCCGCTACGCGGCCTCCGCGCTGACCGGGCTGCCCGACCGGCCCGCCGTGCCCCGCCTGGCCGGAGCCGCCGGGTCCACCGAGCCCCACCTCGCCGGGTCCACCGGGCCCGTCGAACCCGCCGAGCCCGCCGCTCCGCCGGTCACCGGGCTCGGCTTCGAGGGCGCGGTGGACCTGTTCGCGCGCCGCTGGGCCCCCGGCTTCACCGCCTCCGCCGGGCCCCGCTACCTGGGCTTCGTCACCGGCGGCAGCACGCCGGCCGCGCTGGCGGGCGACTGGCTGGCCGCCGCCTTCGACCAGAACACCGC
>NZ_JBHWIE010000564.1:0-3369 GCF_042732085.1 Actinosynnema sp. NPDC059797 | reverse complement strand
CAGCGCCCCAGGTCGCCGAGATGGAGCCGAACAGCAGCACCGCCTCGACGCCGTCGTGGTCGAGCAGCTCGTCGAGGTGCGCCGCGCCGAGCACCTTGGCCGCCAGGATGTCGCCGAAGTCGGCCGGCGTCATGCCGGCGATCGGCCCGCCGTCGAGGCTGGCGGCGGCGTGCACGACCGCGGTCAGCGGGTGCTCGGCGGGGACGGAGGCCAGCAGGTCGACCACGGCGGCCCGGTCGGTGACGTCGCAGGCCACCACCGAGGCCGGGACGCCCTTGGCGGCCAGTTCCTCGACCAGGCGCCGCGCACCGGCCGCGTCGGCGCCGCTGCGGCTGGCGAGCACCAGGTGCTCGGCGCCGCGGTCGGCGAGCCAGCGGGCGACCTCGGCGCCGAGGCCACCCGTGCCGCCCGTCACGAGCACGGTCCCGCGTGGCTGCCAGCGGGGCGGCTCCTGCTCGGGCGCCGCCGCCCTGACCAGGCGGCGGGCCAGGACGGCCTGCGACCGCACGGCGACCTCGTTCTCGCCACCGCCCGCGAGCACACCGGCCAGTTCGGCGATCGCGTGGTCGTCCACCGCGTCCGGCAGGTCGACCAGGCCGCCCCAGAGCCGGGGGTGTTCGAGGCCGGCGACCCGCCCGTAACCCCAGACCAGGGCCTGGGTGGGCGAGCCGATGCGGTCTTGGGGACCGGTCGCCACCGCGCCCCGGGTCACCGCCCAGAGCGGGACGTCGAGTTCGGCGTCGAGCAGGGCCTGGGTGAGCACCACCGTGCCCGCGAGCCCCCGGGGCAGCGCCGCCGAGTCGTCGCACGGGGTCTCGTCCTCGGCCAGCAGCGACAGCACCCCGACCGGGTTCGCGCCGTCCGTCGCGAGTTCGCGCAGCCGCCGGGCCAGCTCCGCCCGGTCGGGCTGCCCGCACGGCACGGCCCAGGTCACCAGGCCGGGCGCGTGGGCGGCGAGGCGGCGCACGGTGTCGGCGGCCCAGCCGTCGGCCGGTTGCCCCTCGGCCACCACCGCCAGCCAGGTGCCGACCATCGGCGGGCGCGCGCCGTCGGGCAGCGTGCGCCACTCCACGCGGTAGTGCTCGTCGTCGGTGTTCGCGCCGGCCGCGTTGTCCATGGCGATGCGCAACTGCTCGCGGCTGACCGGCCGCGCGACGATGGAGTCGAAGGAGGCGACGGGCTCGCCCGCGTCGTCGGTGAGCAGCATGGTGGAGGAGCCGGGGCCCGTGCGCCGGAAGGCGACCCGCAGCGAGTTCGTCCCCCGGGTGCGCACGGTGATGCCGTTCCAGGAGAACGGCATGACGGCCCCGGCCTCGTCGTCGATCAGCCCGGCGACCGGCACCTGCAGGGCGGCGTCCAGCAGCGCGGGGTGCAGGCCGAACCGCCCCGCCTCGGCGCGGACGACGCTCGGCAGCGCGACCTCGCCGTACACGTCCTCGCCGTCCCGCCACAGCGCGCGGATCCCGGCGAAGGCGGGCCCGTAGGCGTACCCGCGCTCGGCGAGCCGGGGGTAGAGGTCGGTCACGTCGACCGCCTGCGCGCCGGGTGGCGGCCAGGCCCTCAGGTCGCCCGGCGCCGGGCCGGTGCCGACCGGGGCGAGCGTGCCTTCCGCGTGCAGGGTCCACTTGCCGCCTGCGCCGGACTCGGTGCGCCGCGAGTGCACCGTGACCGGACGCCGGCCGGTGGGGTCGGCCGCGCCGACCGCGACCTGCACGGCCACGCCCGACTTCTCCGGGAGCACCAGCGGCGCCTGGAAGGCCAGCTCCTCCAGGTGGGCGCAGTCGACGTGCCGCCCGGCGTGGGTGGCCAGCTCGACGAAGGCGGCCCCGGGCAGCAGGAGGGTGCCGAGCACGACGTGGTCGGCCAGCCACGGCTGGGTCGCGAGCGACCACCTGCCGGTGAACAGCACCCGGTCGTCGCCGGCGTGCTCCACGGCGGCGCCCAGCAGGGGGTGGTCGGCGGCCGTCAGCCCGAGGTCGGCGGCGCCCGCGGTCGCCGGGCCGGCGGCCTCGACCCACAACCGGCGGTGCTGGAACGCGTACGTGGGCAGGTCGATCGGCGCGCCGGCGGGGAACGCCGCCGGCCAGCGCACCGGTGCCCCCTGCACGAATGCCTGGGCCAGCGAGCGGGTGAACTCGGTGTCACCGCCGTCCCGCCGCAACGACCACCACGTGGTGACGTCGGCGCCCCGCTCCTGGGCGACCGCTTCGACCGCGTCGACGAGCGTCGGGTGCGCGCTGAGCTCCGCGAAGCAGCTGTGCCCGTCGTCGAGGAGGGCCTCGACGGCCGCGCTGAACCGCACCGTCTCCCGGAGGTTGCGGTACCAGTGGTCGGCGTCCAGTCCGGTGCCGTCGACCCGCTCGCCGGTGACCGTGGAGTAGAACGGTACTTCCGCCTCGGCGGGCGCGAGGTCGGCCAGCGCGTCGACGAGTTCGGCGCGGAGCTCCTCCACGCCGGGCGAGTGCGACGCGTAGTCCACCAGGAGCCTGCGCACCTGGACCCCCTCGGCCGAGAGCGCGGCGAACATGGCCTCCAGCTCGTCGGCGGGACCGGAGACGACCACCGACCGCGGCCCGTTGACCGCGGCGACGCCGAGCCCCGCGTGGTCGGCGAGCCGTTCCCGGACCCGGGCGACGGGCAGGCCGATCCAGCCCATGCCGCCGCGCCCGGTCAGGCCGGCGACCAGGCGCGAGCGCACCCCGGCGACGCGGGCGCCGTCGGCCAGGGTGAGGGCGCCGGCCACCACGGCCGCCGCGATCTCGCCCTGGGAGTGACCGACCACCGCGGCCGGCTCGACCCCGAGCGACCGCCACAGCCGGGCCAGCGACACCATCACCGCGAACAGCGCGGGCTGCACCACGTCCACCCGGTCCAGGCCGGGCGCGTCCGGGGCGCCGGTGAGGACGTCCAGCAGGGTGGCGCCGTCCCAGTCGACGTGCGGGGCCAGCGCGGCGTCGCACTCGGTCATGGCCGCGGCGAAGAGCGGGCTGGTGCGCCACAGGTCCACGGCCATGCCGCGCCACTGGCCGCCCTGACCGGCGAAGACGAAGACCGGCCGGTCCACGTCGCCGCCGTGGCCCAGTACGACGTCCGCGTTCGACTCCGCCGCGTCGGCGGCGATCGCCGCGAGCCCCGCGGCCAGCGCGCCCACGTCCTGGGCGAGCACCACGGCCCGGTGCTCCAACGCGGCTCGGCCGGCGAGCGAGCGGCCGAGCGCGTCGAGGTCCACCCGGGGGTGCTCGGCGAGGTGGGCGCCGAGCCTGGCCGCCTGGTCGCGCAGCGCCGCCGCGCCGCGCGCCGAGACGACGAACGGCTTGACCGAGGGCGCGAGCACCCGATCGGGCGCGGGCGGCTGCTCCGGCTCCGGCG
>NZ_JBHWIE010000563.1:0-3372 GCF_042732085.1 Actinosynnema sp. NPDC059797 | reverse complement strand
GGGTCGTGGACGCTGGCCCCGCGAGTCCTGGACGCTTGACTGGGGGGTGCGGGGCGTACGACACGGTGGGTCTGGGCGTACGACTCGCGCGGTTCTAGGGGGTTTTGCGCACGACCACCAGGCGTCGGGTGGCGCGGGTCAGGGCCACGTAGCGCTCGGGCGGGCTCATGCGCTCCGGGTCGACCACCACGACCACGTCGAACTCCAGCCCCTTCGACGCGCGCGGCGTCAGCGGGCCGTCCGGGGTGATCACGGCGAACGTGCCGCCGTTCGGGCGGAAGGACTCCGGGTCGGCGTCGGTCACCTCGATCGGCGGCTCGCCCCGGCGGACCGAGGTCGGCAGGACCGCGCGGGGATCGACCTCGGCCAGCGACCGCGCCGCGTACTCCATGATCTCCGCGGGCGTCCGGTAGTTGACCGTCAGCCGCCGGTGGCACCACCGGTCCCCGACGTGGGGGGCGAGCACCTCGTGCCACGTGCGGGCGCCCGCCTCCGCCTGCCGCTGGACCAGGTCGCCGACGACGGTCATGCTGCGGTTGGGGCTCCGGCGGACCAGCAGCCGCCAGTCCATCGCGGACAGCTCCTGCGCCTCGTCCACCACGACGTGCCCGTAGGTCCACTCGCGGTCGGCGGCGGCGCGCTCGGCCAGCACCCGGTGGTCGACCGGGGTGTGGCGGTCGGCCAACCACTCGGCGTGCACCAGGTCCACGGCGCGCAGCTCCTCCTCGTCCATCTCGGCGTCGGTGTCGACGACGTGCAGGACGCCCTGCGCGTACTCGACGGCCTCGCGGCGCTCCCGGGCCGCCCGGCGCTCCTCCTCGCCGTCCGTGCCGAGCAGCTCGGCGGCCTCGTCCAGCAGCGGCACGTCGGAGACCGTCCACGCCTCCGGCTCGTCGCGGTGCAGCTCGGGGCGGCCCAGGGCGAAGCAGCGCCCCGCGTACAGGTCGGCCAGCAGGACTTCGGGCGTCAGCAACGGCCACAGCTCGGCGGCGGCCCGCGCCAGGTCGGGGTGGCGCGCCAGCTCCCGGCGCACGTCGTCGGCCAGCTCGGGCCAGTCCAGGCCGATCAGCTCCAGCGCGGGCGGCACGAGCACGTCGACGAGCGCGCGGCGGAACACCGGCCCGGCCTCGTTGTGCTTGAGGCCCGAGGCGCGCGCGACCTCGCGGGCCCGCTCCACCAGCCGCGCGGTCAGCGGCACCGTGACGTCCTCCAGCTCGATCGGGATCGGCTCGACCGGCAGCTCCTCGCGGTCGGCGATCGCCTCGCGCAGCAGGTCGACGGCGCCCAGGCCGCCTTTCAGGGCTTGCAGCTCCGGGGTGTCCTCGCGGTCGGTCCGCACGCCCGGGAACAGCTCGCCGGGCGTCGCGAACACCACGTCGGTCTCGCCCAGGGACGGCAGCACCTCGCCGATGTACCTCAGGAACCCCGGGTTCGGGCCGATCACCAGCACGCCCTGCCGCGACAGCCGCTCGCGCTGCGCGTAGAGCAGGTAGGCGACGCGGTGCAGGGCCACCGCGGTCTTGCCGGTGCCCGGCCCGCCCTCGATCACCAGGACGCCGCGGTGCGGCAGGCGGATCACCTCGTCCTGCTCGGCCTGGATGGTGGCCACGATGTCGCGCATGGTCTCCGCGCGGGGCGCGTTCAACGCCGCCAGCAGGGACTCCGAGGTGACGTGCAGGTCGTCGTCGTGGAAGCTCTCCAGCACGCGCCCGCGAACGTGGAAATGGCGCCTGCGCGTCACCCCCTCGGGGTTCGCGGCGGTCGCGGTGTAGAACGGGCGTGCGACCGGGGCGCGCCAATCGACGAGCAGCGGTTCGTAGTCGTCCTCGGGGTCGAACAAACCGACCCGCCCGATGTAGGCCCGCTCACCGCCGTCGATGTCGAGGCGGCCGAAGCACAACCCCTCGTCGGCCACCTTCAAGCGGCTGACCTGCTCGGACAGCGTGCGCACGGCCACCTCGCGGTGCCAGCGCTGTTCGTCGGCGTCGCGCAGCGCGGCGTCCAGCGCGGCCTGCGCGGCGGCCCGCTCGTGGTCGAGCCGGGCGTGCATGAATGAAATCTTCTCCTGTTCCGCGGACAATTCTGCTGTGGTCACGCTTGCCCCCTGTGCTATACTGGTCTTATCGACCGGTGAATTACCCGGATAAAGCCAATCCCCAGTTGTACCACATTTTTCGGTGATCGCGCGCGCAATTGCCCGCGGTCCGATACCGTCGTCGCGACCGCAGCGGGCGACGGGAGGGCTTCACGGTGGAAGCGGTGGTGCTGGAGCGGTTCGGCGGGCCGGAGGAGTTGCGGCTCTCCGAGGTGGAGGTCCCGGAACCGGGTCCCGGCCAGGTGCGGGTCCGGGTCCGCGCGGCGGGCGTCAACCCGTTCGACGGCAAGGTCAGGTCCGGGGCCATGGAGTCGGTGTTCACCACGCGGCTGCCCACCGTCCTCGGCCTGGAGGTCGCGGGCGAGGTGGACGCGGTCGGCCCGGGGGTCACCGGCGCGGCGGTGGGCGACGCGGTGTTCGGGTTCGCCGACACCGGCGCGTACGCCGAGCAGGCCCTGCTGTCCACGTTCGCCCGCAAGCCCGCCGCGCTGACCTGGGAACGGGCGGTCGCGCTGCCCGTCGCGGGCGAGACCGCCGACCGCGTGCTGAGCCTGCTGGGCGTCACCGCGGGCGAGACCCTGCTCGTCCACGGCGCGGCGGGCGGGGTGGGCACGATCGCCGTGCAGCTGGCCGTCGCGGCGGGCGCCCGGGTCATCGGCACCGCCGGCCCCGACAACCAGGAGCACGTGGCCGCGCTCGGGGCCACGCCGACCACCTACGGCCCCGGCCTGGTCGAGCGGGTGCGCGCGCTGGCGCCCGAGGGCGTGGACGCGGTGTTCGACGTCGCGGGCCGGGGCGCGCTGCCGGACTCGATCGAGCTGCGCGGCGGCACGGACCGCGTCGTCACCATCGCCGACCCCGCGGCCGCCGAGCTGGGCGTCACGTTCAGCGGCGGCGGTGAGCGGGACGCGGGGCGGCTGGCCGAGCTGGCCGACCTCGCCGCGCGGGGCGAACTGGTCACCGCCGTCGCCGCCACCTTCCCGCTGGCGCGGGCCGCCGAGGCGCACCGGGTGATCGAGGCGGGCCACGCGCGCGGGAAGCTCGTGCTGACGATGTGAGAGCCGGCCGGTCAACCCGCGCGAGAGCGGGTGCGGCCGGTCGCGCGGCGCGGTTCACCCCGGTCGCCGGCGCCGGGCAGATCCGCCTGCCCGGCGCCGGCGAGGGGGCCGGGGGCCCGCCCCCGGGGGGGGCCGCCGCACCCGCGCCGTGCCACCACCCCCCATAGCCACCAACCCCGCCGGCCGGGCGGCGTAGCGGGGGGGCATTAGCGTACCGCA
>NZ_JBHWIE010000562.1:0-3414 GCF_042732085.1 Actinosynnema sp. NPDC059797 | reverse complement strand
GCCCAGGCAGCGGTGCGTGCTGGCGGCGGTGCGTGCTGGCGGCGCTGGCCGTCGACGCGGGCCGGGTGGTGCCGGTGGACCGGTTGGTGGAGCGGGTGTGGGGCGCGGAGGCGGCGCCGCGGGCACGGGCGACGCTGCACGGCTACATCTCCCGGCTGCGGCATGCGCTGGCCGGTGTGGACGGGGCGTGGGCGCAGGCCGAACGCGACCGACTCGAACAGGAACGGCAACACCGCAACCACACCGGCGAGGCGAACTCCCTCGACAGCCTCGGCTACGTCGAGCACAACACCGGCAACCACCGGCCGGCCATCGACCACTACCGACAAGCCCTCGCCCTGCGCTGCGGCCTCGGCGGGGCAGGCGGTGGCGGGGCGGACGCGGCGGTGGACCTGGACGAGCGCGGCCGGCGGCGTCCGGGACGCGGGAGAGGCGGTGCACCGGTCTGTTCGCCAAGGGGCAGAAGCTGCTGCGGCTGCACTACGCCGACACCATCGACAACGACCCGGCCATGCCGTGGTTCAAGCACCTCGCCCAGCCCTTGGTCGACTCGATCGTGGCCGGCTGAGCCGCGCCGCAGGTCACGCGGAGGACGGGGACCGGGTGGCCCCCGAGGACGAGGGGGTGTTGATCGGCGGGCCGCACCGGGTGTTGCGGCGCCCTTTTCAGTGGGTTCTGCGGATGCGGCGATTCGCGGGCATCGAAGACCTGCCAGGGCTCGTGCGTGACGCGCTGGGGGCGGGATGCCGCGTGGTCGCGGTGGACCGGTTGCGCGGGGGGAGCAAGAAGGGGGTGCACCGGGTCCGCCTCGATGGGGCCGGCCCGGCTGATCCGTTCGCGCCCGCCTCCGCCTCGCCCCCCGCACCACCACCGGAGAACAAGATGTGGCGAGGCGGAGACCCGTGGTCGACCGGGGAAGGGGAGCGGTTGAGCAGGCCGTGGGGCTGCGGCGCGCTGATGGCCTGATCCTGTCGGGTGTGGCTGGTCGTGGCCCACACCCGACAGGCTGGGTCACGCCGCGATCGGTCCGAAGATCCAGTTTCCCTTGGCGTCCTCCTCGGTGCTGCGGAAGAACTGCTCGTTGGCGGCGTGCAGTTCGGCGCGGTCGAGGGAGCCGTTGCCGTCCAGGTCGAGTTTGTCGAACGCGGCGTTGCCCGCTTCCTCGGACAGGCGGAAGGCGCTGGCCGCCATGCGCACGTACTCGGTCCTGGTGATCCGGCCGTCGCCGTCGACGTCCATCAGGTCGTAGAAGGCGTCGGCGACCGGTGCGATGTGGGTGCGGTAGCCCTCCTCGGACGCGGTCACGAACCGGTCCATGCCCGAGGAGTACTCCTCGACGTCGACGCGGTCGTCCCCGTCGGTGTCCATCGGGCGGGTGACCGCCTCCCACAACCTGTTGTAGCGCTCCCGGACGAGTTCGCTCTGGGACGAGCCCGGCGCGTACCCGAACGCGGTGACCAGTCGGTCGGCGGAAGCCGTGTAATCCATCCTGTCGATGGTGCCGTCGTCATCCACGTCGAGCAGGGCGAAGAGGTGCGCCAGTTTTCGCTTCAGCAGTTCGTTGAGCATGAGGTGCGGCCCTTTCTCCAGAGTGCATTATCCTGGCGAGGTGAACGCTACTGCCCACCACGCGCCCACGCGAAGGCTGCCGCATGGCTGACCACGTGGTAGACGGGGCCAACGGGTTTGTGGCCTCACACCTCATCGGCGCGCTCTTGGCGCGCGGTGACTCGGTGGTCGCTTTGGCGCGCGCGAGCGAGGAGGTCGTCAGGAGGAAGGTCTCCGACGCCCTGGCCACGCTGCACCTGGACCCCGACATGGTGAGGAAAGTGCAGGTCAGGCCGTTCTCGCTGGCTGACCGGGAGCTGGGGGCGCCGTTGTCCGAGGTGTTCGCCGAACCTTGCACCTATTGGCACAGCGCCGCCCTGATCACGTTCTTCCCCCGTCGGGAAACCGAGTTGCACGCCGTCAACGTGGTCGGCTCGGCCAACACCGCCGCCGCGTTCGCCAGGTATGCGAAACCCGGTTCCCGGTATGTCCACGTCAGCACGGCTTACCAACACGGGACCACTCACGGTAGAGCTCTTGAGCAATGGCCCGAATATGGTCACCCGTCCGAGTTCAGAAATGATTACGAGCACTCCAAGCGGTTGGCCGAAGTCGCACTTTCGCGGACCGCATTGGCGCAGAAGGGTGACGTATTGGTCGCCCGATTGGGTGTCATGGTCGGCCACTCCGGAACCGGTCGGGCGCTGTCCGACCTCGGCCTCTACGACTTCCTCAGGGTCATCGCGCTGTTCGCCAGGCGCACCCCCGGCGAGCGCGTCCGCTTCGCGTGCCACCCGGGGGCCGCCCTGCACCTGACCCCCGTGGACGGCACCGTGGACCGGCTGCTGGCGCTGGCCGGCGGCCCGCTCGACCGGCCGGTGCGGCACCTGGTGCCCCCGGTCGCGGTGCCGGTGGCCGACCTGTTCGCCGCGATCTCCGCCCACCTGCCCGTCGAACTGGTCGCGGTCACCGCCGCGGACGTCGAAGCCGAGCCCTTCGGCAGGTTCGAGGCGATCGTCAACATGCGCTGCAAGTTCACCTCCCCCTACTTCCGGTACGAGTACGAGTTCGAGTCCCACCCGGACGCCGAGCCGCCACCGGTCACACCTCGGGTCCTCGACCTCCTCATCTCCTGGTACGTCCGCGAAGGGCTCCCCGGATGACGGACTTCGTCACCGGCTTCCGCGCCCGCCCGCGCCCCGACCGGAAGGTCACCTACCTCCCCGACGGGCGCCCGGCGGAGGAACTGACCCACCTCGAACTCGACCGGAGGGCCAGGGCCGTGGCGTCCTGGCTGACCGGGTGCGGGCTGGCGGGCAGACCGGTGCTGCTGCTCTACCCCGCCGGGCTGGACTTCCTCGTCGCGTTCCTCGGCTGCCTCTACGCGCGTGCCGTGGCGGTGCCCGCGCCCCTGCCCTTGTCGGGGGCCTCGCGGGTGGACCGGGTGGACCGCCTGGTCGAGGACTCGGGTGCGCGGGTGGTGCTCACCGACCGGGCGCACGTGGCCGTGCTGGGCGACCTGTCCGCGCGGACCTTCGACGACACCGCCGCCCCCGGCTCCTGGGAGCCGCCGGAGGTGGACGCCGACGCCGTCGCCTACCTCCAGTACACCTCCGGGTCGACCAGCCGGCCGCGTGGCGTCGAGGTCACCCACGGCGGCCTGACCCACAACCTGGGGCTGTTCCAGGACATCAGCGGAGACGTCCCCGTCCGGCGGATCGGCGGCTGGCTGCCGCACCATCACGACATGGGACTCGTCGGGCTCCAGTTGCAGGCCCTGCACGCGGGAGCCGACCTGGTGCTGCTCTCGCCGGAGTCGGTGGTAGCCCGTCCGATCCGCTGCTTGCGCGCGATCAGCGACCACAG